>CADBMQ010000101.1 GCA_902795765.1 Oscillospiraceae bacterium
ATATGTATAATGACGGTAGATGTGTTCGTGGTTGGTTGCCACTTGACCACCATGTATATTCGGACGGCCCGACTTGGGTAGCACCGACAGTTAATGCCTATATCAAAGAAACAGGCGATGTCGATTTCTTGAATCATCCTGTAAAATATCTTGATGAAGGCGAAGATACAGTTTGGGAGCATATGCTCACAGCGGCTCGTTTTGCATCAGACGATTTGGGTGAACACGGACTTGTTCACTCTCGTGACGGTGACTGGAACGACTCTCTTAATATGACAGGTTTGAAGGGCAAAGGAGAGTCTGTTTGGACATCAATCGCTTTGCATTATGCTTTGCTCAATACAGCAGAACTTGCAAAGAATATTGTTAAAGATGATGATATCTATAACGAGATGCTCGATCGTGCAAAGAAGATAAAAGACGCAGTAAATGATGCAGGTTGGGACGGAGAATGGTACCTTGCCGCAATCAATGACTATAATGAGAAAGTCGGCACACATACTGAAAAAGAGGGTATGATCTACCTTAATTCGCAGACTTGGGCAGTGCTTTCGGGTGTTGCAGACGACGAACGCAAGAAAAAATGCCTTGACGCAGTAGATAAGTACCTTGATAGCGAATACGGTCCGCTCACACTTTACCCGACATACACCAATTTCAACAATAAAATCGGCAGACTTACATCGTTCATCCCTGGCATTTGGGAAAACGGTACACCGTATTGTCACGGTGGTACATTCAAAGTTGTTGCAGACTGCCTTGAAGGCAGAGGCGATATGGCATATCGCACTATCACAAAGATTTTGCCCGACTCTGATACAAATCCGTCCGACCATTCAGGTTGTGAGCCGTATGTTGTAACCAATATGTTCTTCGGACCGGATAATCCAAGAAAAGGCGAAACCTTGTTCGCTTGGGTAACAGGCACAGCAGGTTGGATGTTCCGTGCAATCGTGCAATATATGGCAGGCTTCCACCCGTCATACAATAGCTTCACAGTTTCTCCGTGTATCCCGTCCGATTGGAAGAATGTAACCTTGAAACGCAAATTCAGAGGCGATACATACGAACTCACAATCAGCAATCCAAATGGTGCGCAAAGCGGTGTTAAAAAGTTGATTGTAGACGGAGTTGAGCAAACAGAAAACACAGTTTCGTTGTTCGGCGACGGTAAAACACATACAATTGAAATCACAATGTAATAAGGATTGTAAATGGATATTTCAAATTCAAAACGAATAGTATTTAAAATAGGCTCGTCAACGCTAACTCATTCAAATGGCAAGCCGAATTACAAAAAAATAGAGGAACTTGCGAGAATACTTGCAGATATCAAAAATGATGATAAAGAAGTCGTTCTCGTGTCATCGGGTGCAATCGCAGTCGGAGTAGATTGTCTTGGCCTTGACTCTCGTCCTGCAACAGTTGCAGGTAAACAGGCGGCAGCGGCTATCGGTCAATGTGAACTTATGTTTATATACGATAGATTTTTCTCGGAATATAATACAACAGTTGCACAAGTGCTTATCACAAGAGATGTTGTAGATACCTCAGAACGCAAAAGGAATGTTATCAATACCTTGACTGCATTACTTGATTATGGCACAATTCCGATTGTAAACGAGAATGATACCGTTGCAACAGACGAACTTGTGTTCGGCGATAACGATACACTTTCGGCAGTTGTTGCAGACTGTGTTAATGCGGATTTGCTTGTTATTATCAGTGATATTGACGGCTTGTATGATAGCGATCCTCGTAAATGTGAAAACGCAAAGAAAATTGATGTTGTCGAAGAGATAACACCCGAAATTTTCGAGATTGCAGGTGGTAGTGGTACTGCGAGAGGTACAGGTGGTATGGTAACAAAATTGCAGGCCGCTCAAATTGCAAGACGCAGTAATATCACAACTGCAATTATAAATGGTTCGGATTTGCACAATATTTATAAATTGTTGTCTGGCGAGTCGGTTGGCACGCTTTTCACAGTACCTAACGATTGAAAGGGAAGAATATGACTATAAATGAAATGGGTGCAGCGGCAAAACAAGCAGCAAGATCCCTTGCAGTTGCATCAACGACACAAAAAAACAAGGCGCTTTTGTCAATAGCAGATGCACTTGTGAAACACGCAGATGATGTGCTTTCTTCTAATGAGATTGATATTTCAAAAGCAAAAGAAAATGGCATTGCAGATACAATGGTAGATCGTTTAAGACTCACAAAAGAGCGTATTGCAGATATTTCAAAAGCCGTTTTGAAGGTCGCAGAACTTGATGACCCTTGTGGAAAAATTATTGAAGGATACACACGCCCAAACGGACTTAAAATTTCAAAAATTACAGTTCCGCTTGGCGCAATCGGTATTATTTTCGAATCTCGACCTAATGTAACGGTTGATGCGGCAGTACTTTGCTTAAAATCCGGTAACGCAACCATTCTTCGTGGCGGTAAAGAGGCAATAAATTCAAATCTTGCACTTGCCAAGATTATGCGTGACGCTATAAAAAGTGCAGGACTTCCAGAAAACAGCATTCAACTTATCAGCGATACTTCACGGGATAGCGCAACTGCGCTTATGCAGTTGGACGAGTACCTTGATGTGCTTATTCCTCGTGGTGGAGCAGGGCTTATTAAGTCGGTTGTAAAAAATTCAACTGTACCTGTCATCGAAACAGGTGTCGGAAATTGTCATGTCTTTGTTGACGAGTCAGCCGATCTTGATATGGCAGTTAATATCGTTGATAATGCGAAAACTCAACGTCCGTCTGTGTGTAATGCGTGCGAAAGCCTTTTGGTGCATAGCACAATAGCGAATGAGTTTTTGCCGAAAATTGAGAACGCATTTAAATCGCATAATGTGAAAATATTCGGTTGCGAACGCACTTGTGAGATTTTGCCAAATGCCATTTTGGCAACGGACGAAGATTACGCAACAGAGTTTCTCGACTATACCATTTCGGTTAAAGTTGTAGACACTCTTAATGAGGCACTAGACCATATTGCTCGTTTCTCAACAGGCCATAGTGAATGTATTGTAACTCGTTCACTTGAAAATGCTAATATTTTTACTGCATCGGTTGACTCTGCGGCAGTTTATGTAAATGCATCAACGAGATTTACAGATGGCGGCGAGTTTGGACTTGGTGCCGAAATAGGAATTTCAACTCAAAAACTCCATGCACGAGGCCCAATGGGACTTAACGAATTGACTTCGTATAAGTATGTTGTAAATGGCGATGGACAAATAAGATAAGATGAAAGACGGTCATAAGACCGTCTTTTTCATTTGCAGAATTTGTGATTTCCAATAACAGTGATGACAGGGCGAGAACGCATCCAAGTTGATGACGTCTTTGCAGGGTTATAGTAATAAATCGCACCACCAGACGGATCCCAGCCATTCATAGCGTCAGTAGCCGCTTTGTAGGCACTATCTGCAACAGGTGCGTTAATCTGCCCGTCAGTCACACAAGTAAAAGCACCTTTTTGGTAAACTACACCCGAAATTGAGTCAGGAAACGATGAGTGTTTAACACGATTTAATATAACAGCACCAACCGCAACTTGCCCTGTGTAAGTTTCTCCACGAGCTTCTGCTGAAATAATTTGTGCAAGTAAATTGTAGTCGCTTGTTGATAGTCCCGATGAGTTAGAAGAACTGCTGCTCGACGACGAAATTCCCAATGCCGCAAGAGTTTTCTTACCTGCTACTCCGTCAACAGACAGACCGTTTTTGCGTTGAAAATATTTCACCGCTTCTCTCGTCTGCGTACCAAAAATGCCATCAACGTTGCCGTTATAATATCCCCATTTTTTCAGTCTTGTTTGTATCTCTCGAACTTCTGTGCCACGAGATCCCATTTTTGATAGTGCAAAACTATCAATGCACAAACTTGTTGCAAAAATTAGTGTAACCACAACACAAAAAACGGCAAAAAACTTTCGTTTTTTCATAATAAAACCTCATTTCTATTAAACAATCATTGCTAAACCTATTTTTAACATAAAATTGCAAATAATTCTAAAAATGATTTAAAATTTAATGCGTTTACTTGACAATATAGCAGTAGATAAGTTATAATCATATAGTATAAATGCGAGTAAATTACGCAGTTGCGTACAAATAATGTATGAGGAAAGTCCGAGCATCACAGAGCAGGATAACGGCTAACAGCCGCCGAGGGCGACCTTAGGGAAAGTGCAACAGAAATATACCGCCACTTTTGTGGTAAGGATGGAAAGGCGAGGTAAGAGCTCACCAGCATATACGAGAGTATATGGCTCTGTAAACCCTATCCGATGCAACATTGACAGGGGGCTTCACGTCTGCTCGGCGTTACCCCGAAGAATGGCTTGAAACGAGTGGCAACGCTCGTTCTAGAAAGATAACTGCGCACGACAGAACTCGGCTTATCGATTTACTCGCATTTGTTTTATTTTTGCCGCGTTATGCGGCTTTATTTATAGAGAAGGAAATTTTTATGAATAAAAACGACACAGTTACACTTGAAATAACGGCAATAACGGATGACGGATATGGAATTGGCAGAGTGAATGATACCGTTGTTTTTGTGCCTTTTGCTGCGGTTGGCGATGTTGTCGAAGCATTGATAATTAAAGTTAAGAAAAGTTATTGTATAGGAAAACTTTTAAATATAA
>CADBMQ010000102.1 GCA_902795765.1 Oscillospiraceae bacterium
AACTTTGTGTGCGGGTTGATTGAACCGGGTTGGCAAAGTACCTGACCACGTTCGATGTCAGATCTCTGAACACCACGGAGGAGAGCACCGATGTTGTCGCCTGCCTCAGCGTAGTCAAGGATCTTTCTGAACATTTCGATACCAGTAACAACGACTTTACGACGTTCCTCTGTAAGACCGATGATTTCAACTTCCTCACCAGTTTTGAGCTGACCACGTTCAACACGGCCAGTAGCAACTGTACCACGACCTGTGATTGTGAATACGTCCTCAACAGGCATAAGGAAAGGAAGGTCTGCTTTACGATCAGGAGTCGGGATATAGTCGTCAACAGCAGCCATGAGTTCTACGATCGGAGCGTACTCCGGAGCAGAAGTGTCTGTGCCAGCACATTCGAGTGCTTTAAGAGCTGAACCCTTGATGATCGGAATTTCGTCACCCGGGAATTCATACTCAGAAAGAGTATCACGGATTTCCATTTCAACGAGCTCGAGAAGTTCGGGATCGTCAACTTGGTCAACTTTGTTCATGAATACAACAATCTTCGGAACGCCTACCTGACGAGCGAGGAGCAAGTGCTCTTTGGTCTGAGCCATCGGGCCATCAGTAGCAGCGATAACGAGGATAGCACCGTCCATCTGAGCAGCACCAGTGATCATGTTCTTTACATAGTCAGCGTGACCAGGACAGTCAACGTGAGCATAGTGACGGTTTTCAGTCTCGTACTCAACGTGAGCGGTGTTGATTGTGATACCACGCTCTCTCTCTTCAGGAGCCTTATCGATGTTAGCGTAGTCAGTGAATTCTGCGCCGCCGTTCATCGCAAGAACCTTAGTGATTGCTGCGGTAAGGGTTGTTTTACCGTGGTCAACGTGGCCGATTGTACCAATGTTGACATGGGGTTTGTTTCTGTTAAAATGTTCCTTAGCCATTTTAATAGCCTCCTTAAAAATAAGTTTTTATTTACTATTCTATAATACCAACACTTTGAAAAAAATTCAAGTGTTTTTTTATAAAATTAGTCTTTTTTTGCACGTGCAGTCATAATCTTTTCTGCAATGCTCTTCGGAACCTCTTTGTATCCATCGGGTTCCATTACATACTGACCACGTCCCTGTGTTTTAGAACGCAAGTCTGTTGCATAACCAAACATATCAGCGAGCGGTACACGAGCGTTGATCTGTTTAGCGCCGCTTCTATCTTCGAAGCCTTGAATCTCACCACGACGTGAGTTAAGGTCACCGATAACATCGCCCATATATTCATCAGGAACGATTACAACAACCTTCATAATCGGCTCGAGGAGAACCGGATCTGCCTTGCGGCAACCATTCTTGAATGCCATTGAACCGGCAATCTTAAATGCCATTTCTGAAGAGTCAACTTCGTGGTATGAACCATCATAAAGAGTAACTTTTACGTCAACAACATTGTAACCTGCGAGTACACCAGACTGCATAGCGCCCTTGATACCAGCATCAACTGCGGGGATATATTCCTTCGGAATTGAACCGCCGACAATCTTGTTGATGAATTCGTAACCCTTACCGGATTCGTTCGGTTCGAGTGTGATCTTAACGTGACCATACTGACCTTTACCACCTGACTGACGAGCATATTTCTCGTCAACGTCTGCTGACTTACGAATTGTTTCTTTATAAGCAACCTGAGGTTTACCAACATTTGCTTCTACTTTAAATTCACGGAGCAAACGGTCAACGATGATTTCCAAGTGGAGCTCACCCATACCAGCGATGATAGTTTGACCTGTTTCTTCGTCTGTGTAGCAACGGAATGTCGGGTCTTCTTCTGCGAGCTTCGAAAGTGCGATACCCATCTTTTCCTGACCAACTTTGGTCTTAGGTTCGATAGCAACACGGATAACCGGCTCGGGGAAGTTCATAGACTCAAGGATTACAGGATGTTTCTCGTCGCAGAGAGTATCACCTGTTGTTGTATTCTTCAAGCCAACTGCTGCTGCGATATCACCTGCGTAGCAAGTTTCGATATCCTCACGGTGGTTAGCGTGCATTTGAAGGATACGACCGATTCTTTCCTTGTTATCCTTAACAGAGTTGTAAACGTTTGAACCTGCGTCTACCGAGCCTGAATATACACGGAAGTAGCAGATTTTACCTACGAACGGGTCGGTAGCAATCTTGAATGCGAGAGCTGCAAACGGCTCTGTATCAGAAGAATGTCTAACTTCGGGTTCGTCTGTATCCGGGTTTACACCCTTGATAGCCTCGATGTCTGTCGGAGCGGGCATAAAGTCAACAATAGCGTCGAGCAACGGCTGAACGCCCTTGTTACGATAAGATGTACCGCAAGTAATCGGAACCATATCGTTAGCGATTGTAGCCTTACGGATGATCTTCTTCATTTGATCGATGGTGGGTTCTTCACCCTCGAAATATTTCTCCATCAATTCTTCGTCCTGCTCAACGATACTTTCGATAAGAGCATTACGATATTTTGCAGCAAGCTCTTTCATATCGTCCGGAATTTCTTCCTCACGAACGTCTTTACCAAGGTCATCATAATAGATTTCAGCCTTGTTTTTAACAAGGTCGATAATACCTTTGAATGTGTCCTCTGAGCCGATAGGCAACTGAATCGGAACAGCATTACATTTAAATCTGTCCTTAATCATATCGAGAACGTTGTAGAAATCCGCACCCATAATGTCCATTTTATTGACATAGATCATACGCGGAACATGGTACTCATCTGCCTGTCTCCAAACAGTTTCTGACTGAGGCTCTACGCCACCTTTTGCACAGAGTACTGTTACAGAGCCGTCGAGTACACGGAGCGAACGTTGAACTTCAACTGTGAAGTCAACGTGGCCTGGGGTGTCGATAATATTGATACGATGGTCTTTCCAGAAGCATGTTGTAGCAGCGGAGGTAATTGTGATACCACGCTCTTGCTCCTGCTCCATCCAGTCCATAGTAGCCGCACCGTCATGAGTCTCACCGATTTTATAGTTGATACCTGTATAGAACAAGATTCTTTCGGTGGTTGTCGTTTTACCGGCGTCGATATGGGCCATGATACCAATATTTCTTGTCATATCAAGCGATACTTTTCTTGGCATAATGTCCTCCTTTTATACTACCATCTGAAATGTGCAAAAGCTTTGTTTGCTTCAGCCATTTTGTGCATATCTTCACGCTTCTTAACAGCACCGCCGGTACCGTTGATTGCATCAAGAATCTCATTAGCAAGACGCTCTTTCATGGTTCTTTCATTTCTCTCACGAGAATATGCTGTGATCCATCTAAGACCGAGTGTTTGCTTTCTTTCCGGACGAACCTCCATAGGTACCTGATAGTTAGCACCACCTACACGGCGAGTCTTACATTCGAGCTGCGGCATTACGTTTTCCATTGCCTCCTCGAAAGCGTCGAGCGGTTCTTTACCGGACTTTTCTTTTACGATGTCAAATGCACCGTATACAATTTTCTGGGCTGTGCCCTTCTTACCGTCCAACATTACGTTGTTGATAAGTCTTGTGACGAGCTTGGAATTATACATAGGATCCGGCAATACGTCACGTTTTGCGATCTGGCCTCTTCTTGGCACTTCGCTTCCCTCCTTCACAATAATGATATCATAGGTACTCGGACAAAATCCGCTGTGCAACAAAGAGCCGATTTAATAATATATCAATCTGCTCTGCCCATTTGGGCGTGCATCTAAATTTCGTCTTAATGAGTTTAAGCTCCGAGATTATTTCTTCGGACGCTTTGCACCGTACTTTGAACGGCCTTGCATTCTTCCAGCAACACCCTGAGTATCCAAAGTACCACGAATGATGTGGTAACGCACACCAGGCAAGTCCTTTACACGACCGCCACGGATAAGAACAACGCTATGTTCCTGCAAGTTGTGACCGATACCAGGAATGTAAGCCGAAACTTCGATTCCGTTGGAAAGACGGACACGGGCAACCTTACGAAGAGCCGAGTTAGGCTTTTTCGGGGTCATAGTTCTTACAGATGTACAAACACCACGTTTTTGCGGAGAACTCTGGTCAGTTGCTTCACGTTTTTTGGAGTTGTAACCCTTGTTAAGAGCAGGGGCTGTTGACTTCTTTTCAGTAGTCTCTCTTCCAATACGTACGAGCTGATTAAAGGTTGGCATATCGCACCTCCTGTTTATAATATTTACCGTGATTTCAAGCGAAAAGTATATACCATCCGCAATTTTGCACGATAACAATAAGATTTTATACTAATTTTGCCGATTTGTCAACCCTTTTGAGCAAAAATTTCGCTTTATAAAGTAAATTTTTTCCGTTTTTTTCTTATTTAATCAAAATTCTTGAATTTTTCGTTGTTTTGTGATAATATAAAATAAAACTGAATGAAAGGTGCTTTTTTTATGAAAAAATTGATTGCACTTGCTGCAATTTGTGCCGCTTTGCTCTGTTCGTGCGGTGCTGACTCGAACAGTCAGCCATATACGGGGCCGAAAGCGACTATTCCGAAAGATGAAGCTATTACAACAACTAAAACAGCCGATGACAACGGGGTGTTCACTGCTACTCATATTGCGTCAGAGGCTGATAAAGAAATTACCGGTAAATGGGTTGCCGAAAAGATGACTATGGACGGCGTTGATCAAGATGTTGAGAAACAGTTGCCGAGCAACTCATGTTACATTCAAATCAATGGTGATGGTACTGCCGTTATCTCAAACGAAAACGCTATCAGCACGGCAAGATACCAATTTGACGGCTCTAACGTTAAAATCATTTCGATGAACGTTGAACGTGACTACAAGTTTGAAAACGGAAAATTAACTTTGGCTTACACAGGTAAGTCGGGCAAGAACATTGTTATTGTCTACGCTAAAAAATAACCTATTAAGCAGAAAAAACCTCTTGGAAATTCCAAGAGGTTTTTTAATTTGTTTTTTAATTACATTGCTTTTCTTGCTTCTTCGTAAACGTCTGTTACTTCTTTTTCGGGTGCTTTTGTCAAAAGACTTACAACCACGATTGCAACAAGTGCTACGATGAATGCCGGCAACAACTCATAAATATCGAGTATTGTTCCGCTGAACACTTCACGAACAACGAATTTCCATACAAATACGGTGATACCACCTGCGATCATACCTGCAAGTGCGCCCCATTTGTTTGAACGTTTCCAGAAGAGCGAGCAAAGCATTACAGGACCGAATGCGGCACCGAAACCTGCCCATGCGAACGATACGATACGGAATACTGATGATGTTGAATCCCATGCGATGAATACTGCGATGATTGCAATTACGATAACGGCAATTCTTGCAAACCACATTGAGAATTTCTCTGAAAGCTTAACTTTGAATGTGTGTTGTGTCAAGTCTTGTGTGATACTTGATGCAGCAGCAAGCAACTGTGAATCGGCAGTTGACATTGTTGATGCAAGGATACCTGAAAGGATTATACCTGCTGTAACTGCGGGGATAATACCGTATTTACTGAGCGCACGAGCGATATCTACGATAATTGTTTCTGCGGCAGATGCGTCTGCGTACGGACCTACAACACCGTTTTTCATGAGGCTGAAACCTACGATACCGATAAGAACAGCTACTGCCATTGAAATTACAACCCAGATACTTGCAACACGACGTGAAGTTTTGAGTTTGCTCGGGCTTTCGATTGCCATAAATCTGAGCAAGATGTGAGGCATACCGAAGTAGCCAAGTCCCCACGCAAGAGTTGAGAATACGGGCAAAGCGCCGTAACTTGTTGTAACACCTTTTCCTACGTCAAAGCCTTTGAAAAGGTCGAGATAGCCGTTCATAGAACCTGCGTTTGCGAAAACTGTACCAAATCCGCCTGTAATTCCTTCGCCAAAACCAATTACAACGAAAAGTGCTATTGTCATAACGATTGACTGAACAAAGTCGGTTGTTGATGCGGCAAGGAAGCCACCGAGTGTACAGTAAAGTGTGATGATTGCGGCAGACGCTATCATTGCAAAGTGATAGTCAACCCCGAAAAGCGATGCAAACAACTTACCGCATGCCGAGAAGCCTGATGCTGTATACGGCACGAAGAAAATTACGATTACTACTGCGGCAATACATGTGAGAATGTTTTTCTTATCGCCGAAACGCTTTGAAAAATACTCCGGAATAGTTACTGCACCGAGTTTTTCACTATAAATACGCAAACGTTTTGAAACGATAAGCCAGTTGATGTATGTACCTACTGCAAGTCCAATTGCAGTCCATGCTGCCTCTGGCAAACCGCCCATAAGTGCGACTGCGGGAAGTCCCATAAGAAGCCAACCGCTCATATCACTTGCTTCTGCGCTCATTGCAGTTACAAACGGGCCGAGTTTTCTTCCGCCGAGATAAAAATCTGATGTGTTTTTGGTTTTTCTTGATTGTACCAAACCGACAGTTACCATCATCAAAAGATAGAGAACTATCGCAACCAAGATACATATTGTTGCTGTGTTCACTTTAACTCCTCCTTTAAAACGTTAGTATTATATCATAATATATTTTAATTTTCAACAAAAATTTTATTTTGTTAGCAAACTAAAACGAAAAAGCAACAAAAATGACAAGGTAATCAATTTGAAAACCTTGTCATTTATTTTGAATTTATCACTTAAAAATGATCAATAAGACCTGCCGAGTATCTCGAAATCATTGCCGCATCAAGTTCATCGATTTCGCCATCATCATTAACATCTGCTACCTTTTGTTGCAACGGTGTCAAATTAATCATACCTGCCGAATATCTCGCAACAAGTGCCGCATCAAGTTCGTCAATTTCACCGTCATCATTAACATCGCCAAGCAGCCCTGCGGGTGCAGTTGTAGTCGGAACAGTTGTGGTAGTTGTTGTAATCTGTTGCCATACTGCCGTGATTTCAATCGGTTCATCTACCATCACAAAAGTTGTAGACATTGAAGTTGGTGCAGAAAACTTAACATCAGGATTACTGCATTCCCAACGCACAAATTTAGCGCCTGCTCCCGGAGATACGGCATTTATTGTTACCTTATCGCCAACGTATGCATTGTAACTTGTTGAGCCACCGCCGTTTACTTTAATTGTATGTTGACGGTCGCCTTTCAAATTAAGCAATCCTTCGTTTCTAACCGATACGCCACCGTAACTCTTACCTTTAACGGTACTCTTTTTCAAAATTTCACTTGCATGATTAAGATACCACTGCAACAATTCTTTTGCATTACCTTCGGTTGCATAAACGTGGACTACTTCGTTATCAGAGAATTTTTTGCCCAAAAAATCAATATCTGCCTGTGTTGGATTTTTCGGCATAAATCCACCCTCTACTGTGAAATAACACAAATCAAGGCTGTTGCAACTTGGCAACTCATACATAAATCTGTCCAGCGCTCTATTTTGGAGTGCCATTTGGTCATTCACATGAAGGTATGAATACAATGTTGTACTCTTTTCGTCGATTATAATATCATCCCATGTTGCGTCAAGGTGATAATACTTACCATCGAGTTTTACCAAATTCCACTCGTGAGAATACGGATTTCCATGTGAGTCAAGTTGGTCGAGAGTATAGCCTGTTATACATGTTGCCTCTCTGCCCATCATATTCATAAGCATCTGATATGATTCCGCATAGCCCTCGCATACGCACTTTCCGTCTATCAAAGCGCCATACACACTATGAATACGATAATTTATTTCATCGCCTTCGCTATCAAAATAATACTCAATTCGCTCTGTGAGTTCATCGTGGAACAACTTGCTCAAAGCGTAATCGGACATATCGGGAGTTGCACCGACATCTTTTATAAATTGTCTTGCGGCTTCTATTGCCCTTTGTTCGTCTTCAACTGTGATATTATCCGCAAAATACGGCCAGAAGTAAGTTACAATTCCGCTTTCCTCACTATAAAAGCCGAACATACTCTTCAACGACATAAATTCAGGGTGGTCAAGACGAACCGCTCCCAACACACCGAGAAACTCTTCAAGGTTTGTCGATTTACTTTCATCGAGAACGATATATTCTTCTCGTGTTCTAATTCCATCTGTTAAAGTATCGTATATATACAGATATTTATTTGCATCTTTTAATTTCGCTAATGCATTTCTGTGGAAAAGAAGATTTTCAGGTGTTTGATATGATGTTTCGGCATTGGTAGGAATTGCAAACATACCAGCAATAATGCACAACGACAGTATTATTCCTAATAATCTTTTTGCGTTTTTCATTTTACCTTACCCCATAAAAAAACTACTGTGATAATCAATAATTGCTCAATCTCCTAAAAATTGGCAATATTGATAAAAAACATAAAATACACATATATTATTTGTTTTAGTATAACAAATAATGAATTGTTTGTCAACATCAAAATGTGGACATATCAACATTAATTATTAAAATTTTTATTATCTATTTGTGAATTTTTTAATATTATTATCCCTTGAATATAGCAATTTTTTATGATAAAAACAATCTTTCTGATTTGAAGGTGGGTATTGTATATGAAACCATTGCAGATTTCGACAACCACGAGATTATCACTTATCGTGTGGCTGCTGTCAACGGCAATGCCGAAAGTTTGAGCGCTCATTATACTGTAAATCACGCAACCGAACTTCAACTCGATATTTTGCGTCGCAGTTTGGAGGGTAAGAATACTCCGCAGTTTGCAAGCCGTGTTCATTAACTCACTTGACAAAACTTCAAAGTAGTGGTATAGTTTGACTGTAAACAAGCCGCCGCTCGCTTAATTAAACTTAGCGGGTGGCGGATAATTTTTAGGAGTGATTTAATGCCTGCTCAAGTTACGCATTATCTGCAAGCTATCGACGTTTGCAATGATTTGGATATTGACCGTAAATATCGAAATGCCGTTGCACTCGGTGCTATGGGCCCCGATTTTCTTTACTACTACAAGTTGATGACGGGTGGCAGAGATGTTCGCAATCTTGGAACGGATTTGCACTCGCTCCACGCAGATGAGCTTTTTTCGGCATTTGCAGAGTATATTAAAGCAAATCCAAACGATATTTACGCTCGTTATTTCACCTACGGATTTTTGTGTCACTATGCTTTTGACCGAATTGCTCATCCGTATGTTTACTTCGTTCAGGACACGATTGTGGAACAAGAAAAATACAGACATCGTCCGTTTTACATTCACGTTAGAATTGAGCATTCGCTCGATATAATTATGCTTCGTGACAAACGAAATATGTATGTTGGAAAATTTGGTCTGAAACGAGTTGCTCCAACTGATGACAAGTTAGCTCTCGATAGTGCTGTTCGGGTTATGACTTTCGTCATAAACAAGCTGATAAGCGACAAGTTTACCGAGCGTCAATGCAAGAAAGCCTACCTCGATAGCAGAAGATTTTTAGGTCTTGCAAATGACAAGACGGGTATTAAGCGACTCGGTGCGAGAATTTTGGAAACTGCCTGTTTTATGAGTCATACGGTATCGTATTTCATTCACCCGTATATGGAAGACGGCGAGTGGGACTACTCGAATTATGAGAAAGCCAACTGGACTAACAAAAACGACAACACTGTTCACGATGACAGTTTCTTCGAGCTTTACGAAGAGGCTACTGCTGAATCACGAAGGTTGATTGGTTTGCTGGATAATTATCTTGATGCTAATCATACGCAGATTGATTTCACAGGCAATTTTGATATGAAAGGTGCAAAATAATTAAAGTGCCGTTTTGCTATTGCAAGACGGCACTTTTCTTTTATTCGATTGATTTTAGCGACTTAGCCATATCAATTTTATTGAGTTTTCTGAACATTACAAGGTCTACGATTACTGCAAACACAAATGTGAGTATAATCGACCAGACATAACTCCAAAAGTCCACTCGGACATTGAACGAAACTTTGTCGATTATTATTTGCGACATTACAAAAGTGTGTAATGCTTTGCCGAGAAACAGTCCTAAAAACGCACCGATTGCGGTTAGCACAAAGTTTTCGCCAAACACATATCGTGACGTTTCGTATGGGTAAAATCCAAGCACTTTTATGGTTGCAATTTCTCGTATTCGCTCGGTTATATTGATGTTTGTGAGGTTGTAAAGCACTACAAATGCAAGCGCACCTGCACACGCTGTTACAAGTATTACAATGTAATTGATACTGCTGAGCATATTTGTAATTCTATCGCTTGTATCTGCAAGTATACCTACATTCGCTACGCCGTCTACGCCCATTATCGCAGTTGATGTTTTGTATAAATCTGAGCCGTCTTTTCGATTTGCAAACGCAAGTTTGACACTCGGTTTATAGCCAAAGCCGTTTTCGAGAGTTTTATATGTTGTGTAGATAT
The DNA here is from genome assembly GCA_902795765.1 of Oscillospiraceae bacterium. GTDB lineage: Bacteria > Bacillota > Clostridia > Oscillospirales > Acutalibacteraceae > RUG14109. Next base: position 10,324 of record CADBMQ010000102.1, read on the forward strand.
ACGAGTCTACATAGTTTTCGCAGATATCCAAAACTTTAAGTTTAACCTGTTTGCCATCACTATCTGCAATCGAGAATTCCTTGCCTTTTTCGAGTTTGTGATTATTTGCAAATTTACGGCTGACAACTGCTTCTCCGTCATTCGGGTACTCTATCGGTCTGCCGTCATTTTGCAGATTGACAAATTTCGAAAACTGCTCTCGCTCGTCAGTTGCGACAACGTTTGAACTGTATGTTCCGTCTTCTGTACGCACATCGTAGTTTTGACTATGCACGAAGATTACAGAGTCGATATCGGGCAGAGTCGAAATGTCATTTTTGACTTTATCGTCCGCCTCTTCCGAAAGCATAAGCGAATAGTCATATTTCATTATATCGCCAAACTGATATTC
>CADBMQ010000103.1 GCA_902795765.1 Oscillospiraceae bacterium
ACGGCAATGTGACATTTAGCAATCTCTCAGTCGGGCTATATTTTATCTCGTCTGCCGATGACACATTTTCGCCATTTATTGTGTCTGCTCCTACTCTCTCGAACGGCAGTTGGAATTACAATTTAAAACTCTGCCCCAAAATCAACACCGACAATCCCGAAAACATGTCAAAAAAATTCAAGATACTCAAAGAGTGGAACGATTCCCCGAAAAATCGTCCCGATAGTATATGCGTTGACATTTACAAAGACGGCAAACTTTTCGAGAGCGTCAAACTGACTGCCGAGAAAAACTGGCTTTATGAATGGAGTACAGACGAAGAGCATAAGTGGGTTGCGGTTGAACGTGACGTGCCGAGTGGATATACTGTCACAATCGAGCAAAACAAAAATACATTTATTATCACAAATACGGCTAATTCGCAGTCGCACAATCCATACACGGGATTTACTTCGGATTATCGTATTTTATTCATAATTTTGACTATATCTGGTGCAGTTTTATTGGCATTAGGTTTTTTGAAAGTTTGGCGAAAGAATGAGTAAAATCAGGATATGTGCTTTCATATTATGTATTGTTTTCGGTTTGACGTCTATTGTCGTTTCAGGCATTGGAATTTTTGGATATAACTCAATCTCGTGTGATACAAAAACGGCAGTCAGTCATATTCAAAATGTGTTGCCGAGTCGGACTATGTTTGATAAAATTGACAGTAGTTACGATTTGCCTATTCTATCTCACAACAAAATCGACTTTGTTTTTCTGCTCGAACAAAATGACAAAAAACTGCGTATGCCCGTTGCATCCGAGTGGAACGGTATACTTGCAAAAACTATACCCTGTAGAATTGTGAGTGCTGATTTTAAAGATACTATTGTTATCGGTGGTGGCAATTTTGCTCAAAAAATCGACATTGCCGACATTATCACTTTAACTGATATGCGTGGAATGGTATATAAATATAAGGTAGACAAGGTTGTACATAAATGTGATTTCAACAAATCTTATTTTAAGTCTTGCGACAAAAGTCTAACCATTTTCTCGAAAAATCGTGATGAATTTATATTTGTGTACTGTTCGGAAAGTTGAATATCGTTTTAACATTCAATGATATAAAATAATCTATTGAATTTTATATCTCAAAGTGCTAAAATTAAGGATAAAGGGGAAAAGGAGGCTATTTTCTTGAAAACTAAAGAAGAAAATTTTACTTGAAATTAAAGAAAGCGGTATGGTTGCCGTTGTTCGTGGCGAAACCGTTGAAGAGGCTAACGCTATCGTTGAAAAATGTATTGACGGTGGTATTAAGGCTATTGAGCTTACATTCACAGTTCCGTTCGCTCATAGAGTTATCGAGGAACTCGCTCGTAAATACGGCGATCAGATTATTCTCGGTGCAGGTACTGTTCTCGATAGCGAAACTGCTCGTATTGCAATTTTGTCAGGTGCACAGTTTATCGTGTCGCCGAACTTCAATCCCGAAGTTACTCGTCTTTGCAATCGTTACAGAAAAGCATCTATGGCAGGTATTCTCACTATCGGCGAGGCAGTTAGTGCTATGGAGGCCGGTGTTGATGTTTTGAAGTTGTTCCCCGGCGATTTGTTTGGTCCTGCTTTCATCAAAGATATCAAAGGCCCGATTCCGTATGCTCAAATTATGCCGACAGGCGGCGTTTCTGTTGACAATGCGGCAGAGTGGATTCGTGCAGGTGCAGTTGCAGTCGATGCAGGTTCAAGCCTTATGAAAGGTGACGTTCGTGCTAACGCTGCTGCATTTATGGAACAAATTAAACTCGCAAGAGAAGGAAAATAATTTTAAGGATTGGTGTTATTATGGTAGTTACATTTGGCGAAATTATGATGCGTCTTGCTCCGACAGGTTATTTGCGTCTTACACAGACAAAAGAACTCGAAATGACTTTCGGCGGTGGCGAGGCAAACGTTGCAGTTGATATTGCTAATCTCGGTAACGAGGCTAAATTTATCACAAAATTGCCCGATAACGATGTTGCTAAAACTTGCGTTCGTGAACTCCGTAAAAATGGTGTTGACGTTAGCAATATTACATACGGTGGCGATCGTATCGGTATTTATTTCTGCGAAAAAGGTGCTTCTCAACGTGCTTCAAAGGTAATTTATGACCGTGCAAACTCAGCTATTGCACTTGCTTCAAAAGAAGATTTCGATTGGGACAAGATTTTTGAGGGTGCTGATTGGTTCCACTTTACAGGTATCACTCCTGCTCTTGGCGACAATGTTGCTGAAATCACATTAGAGGCTTGTAAAGCTGCAAAAGCTAAGGGTGTTAAGATTTCTTGCGACCTTAACTTCCGCATAAAATTGTGGACTCGTGAAAAAGCAGGCAAGGTTATGGCTGAGTTTATGCCTTACATTGACGTACTTATCGCTAACGAAGAAGATGCTGCTGATGTATTTGGCATTCACGCTGACAAAACTGACATCACAAAGGGCGAAATCGACCGTGATGGTTACATTTCAGTTGCAAAACAACTTACTGACCGTTTTGGTTTCGGCAAGGTTGCAATCACTCTTCGTGAGTCGATTTCAGCTTCCGACAACAACTGGTCGGCGATGCTCTATTCAGATGGCGAAGCTAAATTCTCGAAGAAATACAAAATGCACATTGTTGACCGTGTTGGCGGTGGCGATAGCTTCGGCAGTGGTCTTATTTACGGATTGACTAACGGCTATTCCGACCAAGACGCTCTCGAATTTGCAGTTGCCGCTTCCTGCCTTAAACACTCTATCGAAGGTGACTTTAACATTGTTACAGCTGATGAAGTTAAGGCTCTCGCAGGCGGCGACGGTTCAGGTCTTGTTCAAAGATAATCTAAATCGTCAAAGGACGGTCTTTCGACCGTCCTTTTATGTTTGATTTTGGTGATGATTTATGCGTAAAAATTATGATATTCTCGATTTAACTAAATTCATTCTGTCTTTCTTCATCGTGGCTTTGCATAGCAATGTTCTTCCCGATGTGATGATTCCGATATACAGAACTGCTGTTCCGCTTTTTTTCATAATATCGGGCTATCTATTCTTTGGAAAGCAGGCTACACTTACTGATAACCACGCAAAACAGTCGGCATTATTTAAATACATAAAACGAAATTTACTGCTATACTTATTTTGGTTTGTCGTTTTGCTTCCAATTACGCTCAAAGTTCGTCAGTATTTCGTGCCGAGCGTAAGCATTGGTCGTTCTATTTTCAACATTCTTCGCAATTTCGTTTTGGGTAGCACATTCTGTGCGTCTTGGTTTATTATGGCGGGTGTTATCGGCACATTTTTGGTTTTTTATCTTTCAAAAGTGCTTGGAAACAAGATTTTACTGATACTTTCGGTGCTGATTTACATTGCCTGTTGCGGATTTTCGTCCTACTACAATATTTTGTCCGATTTTGGGTTGAATTCGGCAATGGATTCGTTTTCGACTATCTTACATCCGTACAACAGTTTTCCTGTTGCACTCGTTTGGATTTGCATTGGTAAATGCGTTGCAGAAAGCAATCGCTCCCACTCAAAAAAGTGGGTTTTGCCGTCACTTGCTTTGTCGCTCGGACTTTTGTATGCGGAGTTTTTTCTCATAACAAAACATTATAAAATCAGTCACAACGATTGTTTTATTATGCTGATTCCCGTTTGCACATTGGCATTTTTGGCATTGAAGGACATACACATTTCTTTGAGGTATGCAAAAACATTTCGCAAACTCAGTACATTGATTTACACAATGCACGACTCTTTTATTCAATGTTTGTACTGGTGGATTATACCGCTTTTTAATCTAAATGCTGTGCAGAGAACATATTTCATTTTCCTTGTTGTATTGGCGATTTGCCTATTGTTTTCGGCAATCATTCTTTGGCTTGAAAAGTTTAAGCCGTTTAAGTTTTTAAAATATGCACACTAAATAAGGCAAAAATAAAAAGGGAGAAAATTCTCCCTTTTTTATTTTATCAATCCACAAGTGATTTCAAGATTTCAGTTGCAAGTCTTGCGTCTGCTTTGCCTCGTGTTGCTTTCATAACACCGCCGACAAGCGATTTGAATGCCGCTTCCTTGCCGTTGTGATAGTCGTTAACGGCAACTTGATTTTGTGCGACAACATCTTCACAAATCTTCTTCAAATCATCTTCGCTAATTCCCTGCAAGTCCTTTTCATCAATAAGCTCACGAACGGCTTTTCCTGTTTCAATCATCTTATCAAGTGTTGATTTTGCGAGATTTGAGTTGATTTTATTTGCCTCGACAAGTTCGAGCAACTCACGGAACATTTCGGGTGTAAACTTCAAATCAAAAGTTTCCTTCTGCTCGTCTGTGCTAAGGTGCTTGAAAATCTGCGAGATTATCATATTCGATGCACCCTTCGGCTTTTTCAAACCTTTAACAGTCGCATCAAAAAATTCTGCAACCTTGCGGTACTTCACGATGATTGCCGCATCAGTTTCGCTGATACCGTAATCATTTACATAACGCTCTATTTTGCTATCGGGCAATTCGGGAAGTTCTGCTCTAATCTGCTCGACAAGTTCGCTCGGAGTTTCGATTGTAACAAGGTCGGGCTCACGGAAATAACGATAGTCGTGAGCGTCCTCTTTCGAACGCATTGACGAAGTTTCGCCTGTATCTGTGTTGAAGCGGAGTGTTTCCTGAACAACCTCTCCACCCGACTCGATAATATCGGTCTGGCGGTCGAACTCGTACTGCATAGCCTTTTGCATAAATGTGAACGAGTTCATATTCTTGATTTCGGTACGAGTTCCGAGTTTTTCCGAACCCTTCGGACGAACCGAAATATTAACGTCACATCTAAGCGAACCTTCCTGCATTTTGCAGTCGGAAACGCCGATATATTTCATTATGAGTTGCAACTTTTCAACATACTCGATTGCCTCGTCGATACTGCGAATATCAGGCTCGGTTACGATTTCGATAAGCGGTACGCCACCACGGTTATAGTCGACAAAAGTGTCGCCATGCTCATGGACAAGTTTACCTGCGTCCTCTTCGATATGAATACGCAAAATGCGAATTTTTCTGCCGTTTTTGAGTTGAATATAACCATTCGAGCAAAGCGGTTTATCATACTGCGAAATTTGGTATGCTTTCGGAAGATCGGGATAAACATAGTTCTTTCTGTCCATCTTTGCAATCGGATTTATTGTGCAGTTTGTTGCAAGTCCTGCTTTAATTGCGTAATGCACTACCTCACGGTTGAGTTTCGGCATTACACCCGGCAAACCAATACAAATCGGGCAGCAATGGGTATTCGGCTCCGAGCCAAACTGAGTTGTGCAAGAGCAGAAAATCTTGGTTTTGGTGGACAACTCAACGTGAGTTTCAAGTCCCGATACGATTTCGTATTCTGCCATTATAACTGCACTCCTCTCTTGCTCATTTCGTAAATATCGGCATTCTGCTCGTATGCGTATGCCGCATTGAGTATTGTAGCCTCGTCATAAGATGCACCGATAAGTTGCATTCCTATCGGCATACCGCTCTCCGACATACCACACGGAAGCGAAACTGCCGGAAGTCCTGCAATATTAACAGGTACTGTGCAAATATCGGTTTGGTAGGTTTCAATCGCATTTTGCGATGAGAAACCTTTTTCAAAAGCGGTCATAGGAACAGTCGGGGCAAGAATAACATCGCACTTTTCAAAAGCAGAGTTGAACTCATTTACAATGTTACCACGCAAATTCTGTGCCTTTTTATAGTAGGCGTCATAATAACCGCTCGACAAAACATAAGTGCCGAGCAAAATACGACGCTGAACTTCTTTACCAAAGCCTTCCGAACGGGTTTTGCAAACCATATCGTGAATGCCGTTATAACTACTTGTGCGGTAGCCATAGCGGATACCATCGTAACGTCCGAGGTTAGACGAAGCCTCTGCACAAGCGAGAATATAGTAGACAGGCAACGCATATTTCAAAATAGGAAGCTCAAATTCGACAATTTCTGCACCGAGAGCCTTATACTGTTCGATTGCTTTGTCGATAGCGCCCTTAACATCACCGTGAATACCCTCAAAATATTCTTTTGCAATGCCGATTTTCAAGCCTTTAATATCGCCTGTAAGTTTGTCGGCAGTTGTTGTTTTTGCACCGCAACTTGTCGAGTCCATTTCGTCCTTGCCACTAATATGATCGAAGACGATTGCGGCATCTTCAACGCTCGAAG
>CADBMQ010000104.1 GCA_902795765.1 Oscillospiraceae bacterium
GTATGACTATTTGTCAGATGAAAGCCCGTACGGTGGTAAAGTTGCAGACTACTTGAAGTCTTTGAGCATCGGTCGTGCTACAATGGCTAACGACTGCTATGTAAACTACTTCCTTTCGGACGTTTACGGTATCAAGGGCAGCAAATCATATCTCCCGCCGATTGGCGAACCCGAACCTCCGACAACTACAACTGCTACAACAACTAAGGCTACAACAACAACTACTACAACTAAACCTACCACTACAACTACTACAACCAAGAAAACTACCACAACCACTACAACTACCACAACCAAGAAGACAACAACAACTACAAAAACAACAACTACCACTAAACCCACAACAACTACAACCAAACCTACTACAACAACAAAGCCGACTACAACACACATTGTAATCCCTGGCTCAGGCGATGCAAATGGTGATGGCGTTGTAAATGTTAAGGATATCATTAGAATCAAGAGATATGTCCTCGACAACACAGTTCCGATTGATAAAGAGGCATGTGATCTCGATAGAGATGGACGTATCACAGCAATCGATATGCGTATCCTTATGCAGTATATGGCTGACCCGTCAAATCTCTAATTTACAATTAAAAGTCCGAAGTTTATCTTCGGACTTTTTCTTTTATGATTGTTTAGTTTTAAATGAAATAAAAAAGAGGAGTGATTTTTTCACTCCTCTTTAATTATGTATTTGATATTATGCTTTAATTAGCCGAAATATCTTTCCAAAAGACCTTTCAAAGCCTTACCGTGACGAGCCTCGTCACGAGCCATTTCGTGAACGGTGTCATGAATAGCATCAAGGTTGAGAGCCTTTGCACGTTTTGCGAGATCAGTTTTACCTGCGGTTGCGCCGTTTTCAGCGTCAACTCTCATCTGCAAGTTTTTCTTTGTGCTGTCAGTAACAACTTCGCCAAGAAGTTCTGCAAATTTAGCAGCGTGTTCAGCCTCTTCGTAAGCAGCCTTTTCCCAGTAAAGACCGATTTCGGGGTAGCCTTCACGATGAGCAACACGAGCCATAGCAAGATACATACCAACTTCGCTGCATTCGCCTTCAAAGTTAGCTCGAAGGTCAGCCATAATGTCTTCGGGAGCACCCTGTGCGACACCTACAACGTGTTCAGCAGCCCAATCCATTTCACCGCTCTGCTCGCTGAATTTTGAAGCCGGAGCCTTACAAACAGGACAAGCCTCGGGAGCAGAGTCGCCTTCGTGAACATAACCGCAAACGCTACATACAAATTTTTTCATAATAGTATCCTCCAATAATAAAGTAAAATATTTTCTTAAAAAATTATACCATAAATATTATACATTATCAAGCCATAGTTTTTATTAATAATGTGTTAAATGTAATTAATAATATGTTAAAATTTACATAAAAACATTGAAAAAAATAAAATGTGATGATATAATAAAGTTAAACTATAATCAAAATATGTCGAATGAATATAAATTAACCGAGAAAGGACGAAAAAATGCTGACAAAGAAACTTATTTGTATGATTTTGGCAATTTCTGTGTTGCTAAGCACATCTGTATTTAATGTTGTTTATGCGGCTGATACAAGCAGTGTGTCGAGCAAGGAACAGGCAGAGTCGCAACTTGGCGACCTTGAAAGTCAAATTGCCGAATATGAGAAAAAGCAACAGGAAATTCAAAGTAAAATTGACGAAGTTAAAAACGATAGCGCTAATTATGATGAACTTCGCAATTCACTCAGCGAGAAGATTGAGTCGATGAAAGACCAGATGAACCTTGTTGACTCGGAAATATCAAAATACGATACCATTATCGAAAAAAACGAGATGGATATTTATAAGAAAAATGTCGAACTTCGTGCAACAAAAGAAGAGTTGAAAAAGCGTTTGCGTGCTTTGTATATCGCAGGTCCGAATAATGCACTTGAAATCTTGCTCAGCTCAAACGATTTCGGCAACTTCCTTGCTCGTTCTGAAATGCTCAGAGGTGTCAGCGACCACGATAAGAAACTTATGGATAATTTGATCGCTCTGGTTAAGGAAATTAACAAGATGAAAGATGCAAATAATCAGGATAAAGAGAAAAGTTCTGCTTTGAAAGCTCAGTTAGAGGAGAAACGCTCGGAGTATGATAAAGAATACAACGAGGCAGGCGAAATGCTCACAAAGTTGTCGGGTCAAAAGACCACTCTTTATGAAGATTCGGCAGAACTCGCAGAAAGCATAGAGCAAAAGAAAGCAGAGGCAGAGGAATGGCGCGCGTTCATCAAGAATAATAGTAGTAACTTCGAGTTTGGCTCGCAAAAAGAAGAGCCGAAGGTTGAAGAGGACGAAGATGATGACGAGGAAGAAGAGGAAACAAAACCGACTAAACCTTCGGGAAATAATTCAAGTAGTTCTTCTTCGTTTGGATTTTCTTGGCCGTTCCAAAGCTCCTACTATATCTCTTGTCAGTATGGCGGATATGCTGGGCACACGGGCGTTGATATATCTTGCTCGGGTGCGCTCGGCAAGCCAATTTATGCAGCGGCATCTGGTTATATAATCCGTGCAACGTGGAGCAATGTGAGCTACGGCAACTGCTTGATTATCGACCACGGTGTGAAAGACGGCGACTCATATTCAACTTTGTATGCCCATTGTGACTCGTTGCTTGTTGACTACGGCGACTACGTTGAAAAGGGTCAACTTATCGCATATTGTGGCTCAACGGGTAACTCAACAGGTCCACACCTGCACTTTGAATTGCGTATAAATGGTGACGATGTTGACCCACTTGACTATGTTTCAAGACCATAGAAAAAGCGTCCGAAAGGACGCTTTTTTTGGCTAATATTGGACTTGATAATAAATTGTAAAAATTTAAAATTTCCTATTTAAAAATCCTGTGTTTTGTGATATAATTATTCTATAAAATTGTACTTTTATAAAATGCGGGTGATTGAATGTCAGAAAATCGTGATGAATCCATCGTTGCAGGTCGAAACTCGGTAAATGAAGCACTGAAAAGTGACCGTGAAATCGAGTGCTTGCTTGTTGCGAACGGTACAGGAGGAGCGGTTAATTCAATCATCGCAAAGGCAAAGCAGAGAGGTGTCCCCGTTCGCTTTATCCCAAAGCAAAAACTTGACGCACGAGTTAGCAATGTAAATCATCAAGGTGTTGCGCTTGTGATGTGTGCGGCTCGTTATAGTGCGCTTGAAGAAATTGTGAGCGGCAACGAATCTTCGCTTGTGGTCATACTCGATAAGGTGGAAGATCCGCATAATTTAGGTGCGATAATCAGAACTGCCGATGCCTCAGGAGCAGACGGAGTGATAATTCCGAAGCGTGGCGGCGCAGGACTTAACACAACAGTCGCAAAGGTCGCTTGTGGTGCTTGCGAGCATGTCAAAGTTGCAAGAGTTGCAAATATTGCGTCGGCTTGTGATGAACTCAAAGAGCGTGGATATTGGATTTACGGTGCCGATATGGACGGAAGCGATATGTTTTCGACCGAAATGAAAGGCAAAGTCGGTTTGGTTATCGGCTCGGAGGGCTTTGGCATTTCGAGGATTGTCCGTGAAAAATGCGACTTTGTTGTCAGCATACCGATGAACGGAAAAATAAATTCACTTAATGCGTCAGTCGCAGCAGGAATTTTAATGTATAAAGCAGTAGCAGATAATAAGTAGAAGAAAATAGAAAGAGGATGTTTTAATTGGCAGAGTCAAGATTTAGCGTTGACGATATTTTAAAAGAAGTCGAGCAGATGCGACAAGAGGCAACAAGTAAAAATAAAGTTGCCAAAAAAGAAACTCCAAAAAAAGCAGAAGTAAAACAACCTGAAAATATACCACAAAAAAACACTGTTAAAGAAGAAAAGAAAGAAAAAGAAGAAAAGGTTGAGCAACCGAAAAAGCAAAAATCTGCTTTGGAAGGTCTTATCACACCGCCGAAGAGAGATGAAAGCATTTCGGGAGACGCTTTTGAGCAGATGCTCAAAAATGCGGTAGAGCGTTCGAGAACACATACTGAGTCCGAAAGTGATGGTGCCGAAAAACCGGCAGAAGATAAAAAGTATCATTCGCTTAAAGTTGCAGGTCGTGATGAGATTGAAAGCAACATCAAAAAAGCGACTCAGTTGGCTATGGACGAAAAGCTCAACGATTTCTTCGCTCGTACAACTAATACGGGATATAAACCCGGTCAAAACGAGTCGGCTCGTGATAAGGCAAACGAACTTTATGAAGATGTAAAGAGTGAGCCTGAAGTTAAAATCCCCGAAAAAGTGGAAGAAAAAGTGGAAGAAAAAATCGAGGAAAAAGAAGAAAACAAAGATACGATTGTTAGTCCGCTTAAAAGCCAGACTCATCAGGCAAAGGGAATGCTCACTCCCGAAGAAATCAACGGCAATACGATTGTTATGCCGGCTGTCGGTGAAACGGAAGATACTAATCCGACAGAAGAAGAGGAAATTGACGACTACTATTCAATAAAAGATGCCGACGATATTCGCCGTGAATTCAAAGACCGTTCATTTGGTGTGACGATGAAGCTTGTGATCACACTCATTTGCACACTTTTGGGTGCGGCGCTCTCGACAGCACCACTTTTTGGCATCAGTTTCGGCTCATTTACATCAGGGGCAGGACTTGCATACATTCAATCTGTGTTGCTTTTGGCTGTAATTATTACGAATTTTGGTGCGATTATTCGTGGATTTTTCTCAATTTTTGCATTACGTGCAAATATCGACTCTCCGTCAGCCGTTGCGGTTATTGCATCGGCAGCACAACTCGGTTACCTTTGCGTTTTCCCGAATCAGATTAAGGAATCTTTCATCTATGCACCCGTTGCAATGTTTGCAGTTTTGTGTGGTGTTATCGGTAAGAAAATTCTCATTTCGAGAGTTATCAAGAACTTCCAGCTTGTAGCAACTCCCGAGTCAAAGCAAAGTGGGGTTGTTCTTTCCGATGAGTTGACCAAAAAGGTTATTCCCGATAGCATTGGCGAACCTGTTGTGTGCTGTCAAAAGAGCGTAATCAACCTTCAAAAATATATGCACAATGCTTTGTGCGAAGACCCTGCCGACAAAGTTTCTCGTGTTATGTCGCCAATTGCAGTTGTTGTTGCGATTTTGGCAGGTGTTGCGACTTGGTTTATGTCGCAGGGCAATTTGTCCGATACATTTGGCGCAGTTGCACTTTTTGTGACTGCAATTATCCCGATTGCGAACCTCATTTCGACTAACCTTCCGCTTACAAGCTTGTGTGGCAAACTTCGCTCGGAAGGTGGACTTGTCACAGGTTATCAAGCAGTTGACGAGGTATCGAAAGTTAATTCAGTTGTTATGAGTGACGAGGATTTGTTCCCCGCAGGCTCGGTCGATATAGTTTCTGTTAAGAAGATTGGCGACTGCGATATCAATAGAGTTATTGCCTATGTTGCATCACTCACAATAAATACACCGAACGCTTTGTCCGATGCGTTTGACCGTATGATTGACGGCAGACGTGACAAACTCCCGAAAGCAAAACACATCATTTGTCGTGATGGCGAGGGTATCATTGGCTCGGTTGATGATAATACAGTTAAGTTCGGCAACAAAAAACTTATGCAGAACGATGGCATTTCGGAATTCCCCGATGACGATTTGGAGCAAAAGGCACTTAGAAGCGGTTGCTTCCCATACTACGTTTCGGTCAACGGCAAACTTTGCGCAGTAGTTATTATGCGTTATAGTGACGCTTTGGATCGTGACGAAGGTGATATTCAAAGACTCATTGATTCGGGTGTGGACCTTTTTATCCGCACAAACGATCCGTATCTCACTTCCGAGTTTATCGAAAGATTGTTCATTCTTCCCGAAAATTCGGTTGTTATTCTCTCGAACACTCAATGTTCAGCTTATGATACAATTGTGGTTCCCGAAGAAAATGGCGAGGCATCTATCGCAAATTTGAATGACGCATCAATTTTTGCAAGAACAATCAATGGTTGCAAACGAGTTCGTTCTCGAATTATGTGTGGTGTATTCATTCAGGTAGTGCTTTGCGTTTTGGGACTTGCAGGTGCAATATACTACACAGTTATGGGATTGTCCGATCTCACATCAGCACCGATTGTTCTCGGATTTCAAGCAGTCAGCGCATTGATGGTATCGCTTATCCCTATGCTTTACAGCCTTAAATAGGAAAGGAAATTGCTTTAATGGCAGAAAATAATGAAAACAAAGGCTTCCTTGATGACTTTGAAGTTGATGAGGAAACCTTGCGTGAGGTAGAACTAGCATCCAAAAGAAAAAAGCCGAAAGACCGCTATCTACCACCAAAAAAACCGACTTATTCGCAGGTTCATCGTTCAAAACTGCGTAGGTTAAAGGCTTTTGTCATAGTTTCGTGGGTGTTGCTCTTTGTGTTTATCGGATTCGGCGCTTATATGGTAATAAATCAGGTAAACAAAATCAAAGACGAAGCTCCGCTTATCTCGAACGGTCAAGTGGCATCGCAGACGGATAATGTTGTTTTGATGTCGCTTGAAGACGATGTGACAGGAAGCTGGCGCCGCACATTTGTGCTTGTTAGATTTAATGGTAATGACGGCTCAACTTCGGTTTGCAGTTTGCCGATGGGACTTAAATGTTCGGCAGGTAACCGAGAAGCAACTCTCGCAGACCACTATAAATATGGTGGCATCTTGCAGGTTAAAAGAGCGGTTTCCGACTCGGTTGGTATCGTGATTGATAAGTGCTTTGTTTCAAAATACTCCCAACTCGACAAGATTATGGAAAAAGTTGGTGCAGTTGAGTACGATGTTGAAAGCGATATGAACGAAACAAGCGAAAAAGGCGAAAAATTCTGCGACCTCAAAAAAGGCAAGCAGTCGCTCACATCTCATCAAATATACTCGTTCTTGACCTATCGCAACGGCACAATCGGGGAACAGTCGAAACGCAATTCAAAGTTGTTGTCGGCAGTTTTCAAAAAGTTCTATAATAACGATGTTAAAGAAAACATTGTCGGACTTTATCAAAATCTCGTAAATGACATTGACACCGATATTTCAATGTCGGATATGAATAATTTTGTAAGTTGTTTTGATAAAATGATAAAGGGCGAAATTCACGAGTGCGCTATCAACACAGTTGGCGAAAAATCGGTACTCGACAGTGCTTCGATTGATGCTCTTGTTCAGAATTTCAAATAATAATTCAGGATAAATCCGCTTTGTGCGGTTATCATAATACTAATTTTATATGGAGGGCTTTTATTATGGAAAAGAAAGCAAATTCGTTTGCGGTTATTATCGTAAGCATCATCGCAGCTGTAGCAGCAGGTATGGCAGCAATTTATTTCATCACTAATTACTTGAAAAAGAAAAATCAAGAAAAATATGACTTCGTTGATTGCTATGACACAGATTATTGTGACGAGTGGTGCGACGATGATTGTTGCGAGTGCGACTGCGGTTGCGAGTGCGAAGAACAACCTGCTACCGAAACAGTTGAAGAAACTGCTGAGGACGCAGAATAATAACGTATAATTAAAAAAAGGGATTTTTAAAAAATCCCTTTTTTATTTTTGCACAAAAAACACGCTTGAAGCGATAAACTTCAAGCGTGTTAATTTTTTATAACTATTATTTAATGTGCCAGATATTGAGAGCGTAATCTCTAATCGAGCGGTCGGAAGCGAACACACCGGCACTTGCAACATTGACAAGCGACATCTTGTTCCACTTAGCACGATCTTCATACAAAGCAGTAGCCTTGTTTTGAGCATCGCAGTATGAGCGGAAGTCTTTGAGTGCCATATAAGTATCAACGTTCATAAGTGTGTTAGCAACACTCGGAGCGTAAATCGGTGAAGAGCTGTTGCTGAGCATACCGAGAATGTCTTTCAAAAGTTGGTCGTTTTCAAAAACTTCACGAGGATTATAGTGAGGTTTAAGAGCGTCAACTTCGTCAGATTCCATACCGAAGATGATAATGTTATCATCGCCTACTGCACGGTGAATTTCAACGTTAGCACCGTCCTCTGTGCCAAGAGTAACTGCACCATTGATCATCAACTTCATATTACCTGTACCACTTGCCTCTGTACCTGCAAGAGAAATCTGCTCACTAATATCAGCAGACGGCATAAGCAACTCTGCGAGAGATACACGATAATCTTCGAGGAAAACAACCTTCAAACGGCCCTTAACATCGGGATCACGGTCAATCATATCAGCAATGTTGTTGATAAGTTTGATGATATCCTTTGCAAGGAAGTAACCCGGTGCAGCCTTTGCAGCGAAGAGATAAGTCTTCGGAGTGAAGTTGCCGTTTGGATTAGATTTAATTGTGAGATAGTCAGCGATAATGTGCATAGCATTCATGTGCTGACGTTTGTACTCGTGCAAACGTTTTGCCTGAACGTCAAACATAGTGTTCGGGTCGATAATCTGACCTTGTGTGCGTTTAACAAAATCGGCAAGACGCTGTTTGTTTTCAATCTTAATCTTCTCCAAACGTTCCAAAACTGCTGAATCGTTTTCGTAAGCCTTGAAGTCGATAAGGCGATTAGCGTTAGTCTTGTATTCAGTTCCGATAGTGTCATCGAGCAACTTTGTGAGTCCGGGGTTGGACTGGCAGAGCCATCTTCTATGAGCAATACCGTTTGTAACGTTTGTGAATTTCTCGGGATAGAGTGAGAAGTAGTCGTTGAAAAGGCTGTCTTTAAGGATTTCCGAGTGAAGCTCGGATACACCGTTTACGCAGTGACCACCGATAACCGAAAGGTTAGCCATCTTAA
>CADBMQ010000105.1 GCA_902795765.1 Oscillospiraceae bacterium
AGAGCGGCAGCCTTAAACGGAGTATCAAGAGATGCTTCGGGAAGAGCTTTTAATTCTTCAACCGATTTTGGAAGACCTTCAAATTTGAAAGTCATAGATTCTTTTATTTCCATAGTAGCTCCTTTTATTTAATTATTTATAAAGGGGATGCTTATCGCAAATTTCGCCAACCATACGGCGGATATTGTCTGCTTGATTATCGAAATCAACAACAGCCAAGTGAATGCACTCGGCAACCTTGTCCATATCGTCCTCCAAAAGACCTCTCGAAGTAGCCGCAGGCGTACCCAAACGAACACCACTTGTAACGAACGGGCTTTCAGGATCGTTCGGAATAGCGTTTTTGTTTGCGGTGATATAAACCTCGTCAAGGCGATGTTGCAACTCTTTACCTGTAACACCTGTACCGATAAGGTCGAGGAGCATAAGGTGATTGTCTGTACCGCCTGAAACGAGCTTGTGACCACGAGCAACAAGACCGTTTGCAAGAGCCTGAGCGTTTTTCACGATTTGCTGTTGATAAGCCTTAAATTCGGGTGTAAGAGCTTCACCGAGGGCAACAGCCTTTGCGGCAATAACGTGCATAAGCGGGCCACCCTGCGAACCAGGGAAAATAGCCTTGTTTACAGCCTTGCCGTACTCTTCACGGCAGAGAATCAAACCGCCACGAGGGCCACGCAAAGTCTTGTGAGTTGTAGTTGTAACAACGTCAGCATATTCAACCGGATTCGGATGAAGACCTGCTGCAACAAGACCTGCAATGTGAGCCATATCAACCATAAAGTAAGCGCCAACACTTTTAGCAATAGCAGAAATGCGCTCGAAATCAATAATTCTCGGATAAGCAGATGCACCTGCAACGATCATCTTCGGCTGACATTCTTTTGCTTGTTTCTCGAAAGCATCATAATCAATATATCCGTTGTCGTCAACGCCGTAAGGTACGAAATTGTAAAGAGCGCCCGACATATTAACAGGTGAGCCGTGAGTCAAGTGACCGCCATTGTCAAGGCTCATACCCATAATGGTGTCGCCAGGTTTAACAAAAGCGAAGTATGTTGCAAGGTTAGCTTGCGCACCCGAGTGGGGTTGAACATTGGCAAACTCTGCACCAAAAAGTTCCTTTGCTCTGTCGATAGCGATTTGCTCAACAACGTCAACGCATTCGCAACCGCCGTAGTAACGTTTGCCGGGGTAACCTTCTGCGTACTTGTTTGTCAAAACACTACCCATAGCAGCCATAACAGCAGGGGAAACAAAGTTTTCCGACGCAATAAGTTCGATATTGCGTTGCTGTCTTTTAAGCTCGTCATTCATAGCTGCACCAACAGCGGGGTCAGTTTTCGATACAAAACCGATGGTGTCCATTAAATCTCCGTACATTTTAAAATCAGTCCTTTCAATTCCTAAAAAAATATGTTATAATAAACATATATTTATTACATTATAACTTATAATGATAATTTATGCAATATCTTTTTGGAGGAAATCGCAATTTTATGGGAACTCACAGAAGGACACGAAGAAAACAAAGTTGGCTCAAACGCAACGGGCTTATGCTTTTTGTTGTTGTTTTGATAGTCGCAGTAGTCATAGCGGTTGTTTTGATTTTAACACCCAAGCAAAAAACCGAATCGACAGAGTTGGAACCGACTGTTGCAACGCAGTCGCAAACTCACGCAGAAAAGCCGACTAACGAGCAGTCAAAACTGTATTTTGAAAAGTTTAGCAAAGTACCGCAGTCGGGCGTTATTACGGCAGGGCAGGTTAGTGTCGGACAGAATATTCTTGTAAATAATGAGTATAAATATAACCTCGACCAACAAACCGATTTTATCGAGTTTAACGAACTTCCCGACCGCAACTATGAACTTATGTTCGATGATTTGGACGGCGACCGATTTACACTATACGAATTTAATTTAATGACGCAGACCTTTGCAAAAGACTACCCCGATGAGTATCTTGGTGTCTGCTCGGGCTATCGTACCTATGACGCACAAAAACGCAACTTTGATGCGTCTGTCGAGCAAAACGGAGAAGAGGAAACGCTCAAATGGTTTACTCGACCTGGATATAGCGAACACCATACAGGCTATGCGATTGACTTTAATACAAACTCCTATGGCGACCGTGCTTTCACGGGAGAGGGCAATCAATCGTGGTTTAAGGAAAACTGCCACAAATTCGGATTTATCCATAGATACACGGCAGAAAAACAGTCGATAACGGGAATAAATCCCGAAGCATGGCATTTCCGCCAAGTCGGCATTCCCCACGCAGATTATATAATGAAAAATAATATCTGCTACGAAGAATATGTGGAGCAGATTAAGAAATACAGTTCAAAAAATCCGCTTGTAATCAAGCCTGACGCAGGTGGAGAGTATTGCGTTTTTTATCAACAGGGCAAAGACGGCGAACAAATCAACCTTGCAGGATACACAGAGTATTACTGCTCGGGAAATAATGTTGACGGCTTTATTATAACAGCAATAAAATAATTTTGCATAAAAAGAAAGGAAGTTTTAAAAATGGCAGAAATCAGACCTTATAAGGCATTGAGATTTACAAAATCAGCAGGAGAAATTGAGCGACTTGTTTGCCCTCCGTATGACATCATCAGCGAGGAAGAGCGACTTAATTATCTCAAAGAAAACGAAAATAATATAATCCGACTCGAGCTTCCGAGAGAGGGAGAGGACTTCTATAAAACTGCGGGAGAAACTTTGAAAAGAATGCTTGCAGACGGCATCTTGAAAACCGATGACGAAGACGGCATTTATGTTTATGAAATCGAGTTTCCGCTTGGCAGCGAGAAAAGAAAATTGCGTGGCATAATCGCACGTGTACTTCTTCACGAGTTCGCAGACGGTGTTGTGCTTCCGCACGAGGAAACTCTCTCGAAAGCAAAGGAAGACAGATTTAATCTTATGAAAAACACATTCTGCAACTTCTCGCAGATTTACTCGCTTTTCTCGGATAGTGAGCGTGTTACAGACGGCATAGTAAATCGTGCGGTAGACGGCACAGAGCCTGTTTACGAAATGACCGACACAGACGGACTTATCCACAGATTGTGGATTATCACAGGCGAAACTGCGAAAGAAGTTTGCGACAGTTTCAAAGACAGAAAACTCTATATCGCAGACGGCCACCATCGTTACGAAACTGCACTCCGCTTCAAAAAGTGGTGTATCGAAAACGGATACACCGATGATGACGGCATAAACTATTGTATGATGATGCTCGTTTCAATGGAGCACGAGGGGCTTCACGTGCTTCCAACTCATCGTATCGTTCGTGGACTTGATAACTTCGATATTGAAAGCGTTGTTAAGTCTTGCAGTCAGTATTTTGAAATCGAAACAGTCGAAAAGGCAAATATCGAAACTGCTTTGAAATCAAAATACGATAACGGAAATAAGTCTTTTGTGCTTTATGACGGTAAGGAATATCGCCTTATGACGTTGACTGACGATAAGATTATGGAACAACTTCTGCCCGATTCATCACTCGCATATCGTGGCTTGGATGTAAATGTGCTTCATCTTTTGATACTCGAAAAACTTTTCGACATCGACAAGGAAAATATGGCAAATCAAAAGAATTTGACATACACACGCTACACAGACGAGGCAGTTTCTGCGGTTGACAACGGCGAGGCAGATTGTGCGTTCATTCTCAATCCGACAAAGGTTGTTGAAATTCGTGACGTAGCCGCCGCAGGTGAGAAAATGCCCCAAAAATCGACCTATTTCTATCCGAAACTCATAACAGGCCTTGTTATGAACAAAATCAGATAGCGAAAGATATTAAAAACAGTTCTTTCAGCCGTTCGTAGATTGCATAAAGTGTTGACGGTGGAAGAGGATTTTCGCCCTTTCCGATTTCAATTGTGAACCCCGGACGGGCGAATTCATCAATAAACCAATCCTTAAATCCGCCGTATGACGCAGTCCCACTCGGCTCGGCTACCCGATAACCACTCGCAGTAGCAAACAGTTCGGCAAGTCGCAGTCCGCTTTCGGGAGTGTTTTCGCCAAACTGCCAGTAAATTTCTTCGCCTTGCGAGTGCATTGCAAGGACTTTGTTGAAACTGATTTCACGGCAGAGCGATGTCAGAATTTGCGTTTCAATCTCACTTTCAGGGCTTATACCACCGTATCTTCTCGGCGAAGGGCCGAAAATCCCGTCTGCTCGTTCAAGTTCTTTGAGTTGTTCAAAACCTGCGTTAAAATTGTGGTTGATGTCAATTCCATTCAGGTTTGCGTTCCAATATTTGTAGTCGTTGTTGTCGAGAATTTCTTCAATTCTCTCGGCAAACTCTCCTGCGGTTTGCACACCTGCACGAGCAATTTCGTATCCGTCGGGATTGACGCACGGAATGAAATAAAGTGTTTTGCCTTTGAGAGCGGAACGTGCATTTGAAATAGAGTAGTATTGATTGCGAACAAGTGCTTCGCACAACTCTTCTAAAAACATAATGAGCGACAAAACAGTCAGCCGTTCGCTTCCGTGGAAGCCACCTGTGTATAGCACATTTTGTGAGCCGTTGCCGAGCTTTACTATATAAATCGGTCTGCCGCCAATCGTGCGACCTTGCTTGGTCAACTGCAAAAAAGTGTATTTTGAAGCGAGCGTCTGCAAATATGATTCAAGCTCGCTATATGCGTATTCTCTTTGTTCAATCAAAAAAATCACCATCTTTTAAAATTAAGGAGTAAGTTATGGATTTTACCGAAAAAACTCTTAATCAAAAATATGTTTTCAACGGCAGAATTATGAATGTTCGAGTTGACGATGTCATATTGCCAAACGGCAAACTTGCCGACCGTGAAGTTATCGAGCATAACGGCGGTGCGTGTATCGTTCCGCTGACAGATGACGGAGAAGTCTTAATGGTGAAGCAATATCGTTATCCGCATGAAAGACTTTTTTTGGAAATCCCTGCGGGAAAGCTTGAAAAGGGTGAAGATCCGCTTGAATGTGCAACTCGTGAACTCCACGAGGAAGTCGGAATGCTCTCGGACAATATAGTGTCGCTCGGCAACATTGTGCCAACACCTGCCTATGACAAAGAAGTGATTTATATGTACCTTGCCCGTTCACTCAAACCGACCGAGCAGTCGCTTGATGAAGACGAGTTTTTGGATGTGCATAGTTACAAACTTGATGATTTGGTCGAGATGGTGCTAAAAGGCGAAATTGAAGATGCCAAAACGCAGACGGCAATCCTAAAAACCAAAATGCTGATTGAAAAGTAGATTACCAAAATAAAGTATAAAACCTCTGTTTTTGTGGGAAAATAAGCAAAAACGGAGGTTTTTATTATGGTAATAAGTATGACACGGCGTGGGTGGATACGGCTTTTGGTGTTTGCAGTGGCAACATTTTTGACATTGACGATACTCCTGTGGCAATCTCGAATTGAAACGATGAAATTCCACACAACATTGCAAAACGAGTATGCAGACGCAACTGCACAACTTTGCGACTACATCTCCCGACTCGATACCGACTTAAACAAGCAGCTCTACACCTCAACTCAAAGCAGAGCAACACTTCTGTCGAGCGAGCTTTTGCGTGACGCAACAGGTGCAAAGGAGTCGCTCTCCCGATTGCCGATTTACGGCTCGGACTCATCGGGTATCTACCGATTTTTATCGCAGGTCGGCAACTATTCGCTCTCGCTTTCTCAAAAGCATTCGCTGACCGACGAAGACAGAAAAACTCTAAAAAAACTGCGTGATTATTGTGACAATCTAACTGCAAAAGTGGAAGAACTCGCACTCACACAGGATTTTGCATCGTGGGACAACTCACTTCCCGATGACATAGCAAAGTGCGTTGAAAAGATTTCGCAAACAGTAAGCGACTATCCGACTTTGATTTATGACGGTCCGTTTTCCGACCATATCGACCGTAAAAATCCTGCTTATCTTGCTGATAAACTGACTGTTGATGTGGAAAAAGCACAAAAAATTGCGTCAGAAATTCTCGGTACAAGTTCAGATAAGTTAAAGCGTATGCCAGACGAACAGAGCTTGACTCCTGCCTATGTTTTTTCGTATAACAACCAAAACTGTGCCATAACAAAAACGGCAGGCGCACTTTTGTATATCACGAGTTCACGGCAGATAGAAGGCAAAAAATTTGACGAGCAAACTGCGATTGAAACGGCGAAAAACTTTCTCGAAAAAAAGTTCAATATGCCGTTTCGAGAGAGTTATTATGTGGTGTCAAACGGACTTTGTACCGTGAATTTCGCCTATTTTGACAATGATACAATCTACTATCCCGACCTTGTCAAAGTGTCGGTCGCACTTGACAACGGCAAAGTCGAGGAGGTCGAGGCTCGTGGATTTATTATGAACCACAAAACCCGTACAAAGCAAACACCGAAATACTCGTCAGCCGATGCCAAAGAAGTGCTGAATAGCAGTTTGAATGCCCGTGCGACTAATCTGTGTGTAATCGACCCTAACGGCACGTCGGAAAGTCTGTGCTACGAATTTTACTGCACAAGCGGTGACGATGAAATTTTGGTGTATATCGACGCACAAACACTCGAAGAGCGAAATATGTTGATTATCACACGAACAGACGGTGGAACGCTGACGAGATAGTAAAAACAGTTGCACAAATCGGCAGCATGTGGTAGAATAATAAAAAAGAAGTTTAAAACGGAGGCTATTATGACTGCACCTTTGGCGGACGTTCTTCGCCCGAAAAAGATTGACGATATGGTCGGACAACGGCATCTAATCGGCGAAAACAAGCCGTTGTACAACATCATCAAAAGCGGAAAAGTACCGAATTTAATATTCTACGGCCCTCCTGGTGTCGGCAAAACCACTCTCGCTCGCATAATTGCGGACGGGGCAGGAATGCG
>CADBMQ010000106.1 GCA_902795765.1 Oscillospiraceae bacterium
GAATTTCTCTTGAAGATATTCATAAAGAACTCGCTTCTCGTCATGTAATTGATAAAAAAGTAAAACAAGAAAAAATGACTTCGTAATTAAAATAAAAAACAGCGTGTAATCTACACGCTGTTTTTTATTTTAAAACTACATTGTTTGATCCAACCATTGATTTAATATGGTTTATTGATTTTTCAGAAGTGTCAACACCAAATTTGTTATATTTCAAAGTCTTTTTAGTATCTGCAAAGCAAAAATAAATGTTGTCATTTCCTCGATGTTGGGTTATTGTCGCAAGTGCAACTCGAAAATCATCACTATTTTGCGACGAAACTTTAATATACAAACTTTTTTGTTCAGTTGTACTCGGTATAGAAACAGTATCAACAATAATTTGTATGCTTCCGTCATCGTTAGTTGATACCTTGCCTTCAATTAAAATGATATTATTTATTTTCAGCAAATTGAAATATTTAATAAGTACTTTCGGAAATACAATCAATTCGACATTTCCGCCATAAGTATCAAGCGAAACAAACTCCATACTATCACCGTTGCGAGTTTGTTTTTTCTTAATATTGCCAATAATTCCAATTAGTTTAATGTTTTGATTATCATTTTTCTCGGTAATATCATTTAAATTAGCACAACCAAGTTTGAGAGCAATTTCTTTATAGTCTTGCAAAGGATTAGATGAAATACTAAATCCTAAAACTTCACGCTCCATTGCAACGAGTTCATTTTTATCGTATTCGTCAAGTTTTGGCAACACAAATTGAGGTGCTTCTTTATATGCAACATCAAACAAACCAATTTGACCGCTTATTTCACGGCGTCCTGTTTCTGAAATGTATGCAAGCACTTTATCAAGTGATTCGATTAAAGTCTTACGTGTGAAATTAAAAGAGTCAAAGCAACCGCTTTTAATTAGACATTCAATGGATTTGCGATTAATACCTTTGCCACGCATTCTTTCACAAAAGTTTTGAAAAGATGTAAATTGACCGTTGAGATTTCTTTCGGAAACAACATTTTCAATAAGCGAATATGAAACATTTTTGATAGCTGATAATCCAAAAATGATGCCGTTTTCATAGCTTGTAAAATGGCTTTTGCCGATATTTATATCAGGATTAAATACATCTATTCCCATCGACATACATTCATTAACATACAACTGAATTTTGGCAGGAGAATCAAGCACGCTTGTCATTAATGCAGACATAAATTCTTTTGGGAAATGTGCTTTTAAGTATGCGTTTCTGTATGCAATAGTAGCATAGCAAACAGCGTGTGCTTTATTAAAAGCATAAGATGAAAAGGCATTTATTTTGTCAAAAAGTTCATTTGAATCTTCTATCGAAATTCCGTTTTCTTTGCAACCTTCGACAAACTTATCTCGTTCTTTGTTTAAGACATCGTGCTTTTTCTTCGACATGGCACGTCTAACAATATCTGCTCTTGCAAATGAATAGCCTGCAAGTGAACGAAAAACTTGCATAACCTGTTCTTGATACACAAGGCAACCGTAGGTAACGTTCAAAATTGGACGCAAAAGCTCGGTTTTGTATTTAATATTTTGAGGATTATGCTTGTTTTTGATATATTCAGGTATAGATTGAGAAGGGCCGGGACGATAAAGCGAGGTAACAGCCGTCAAATCTTCTATAGAACGAGGCTTTAATTCTCGTATGACTCTCTTCATACCATCGGATTCAAACTGAAAAATTCCGTTTGTTTTGCCGGTCGAAAAGAGCTTAAAAGTAAGCTCATCATTATCAGGAATTTGATTTATATCAAAATTAGGATTTTTCAGATGAATATTCTTAATGCAATCATCGGTGATTGTAAGATTTTTCAGTCCAAGAAAATCCATTTTTAATAGACCGAGTTCTTCAAGCGTTGTCATTGGAAATTGAGTAATGATATTTGAATCACTTGTGGCAAGAGGAACAATTTCACAAACGGGTTGTGGTGTGATGACAACACCTGCAGCATGCATTGATGCGTGACGGGGCATACCCTCTATCCTTTTTGCCATATCAACTAAATCACGAACATTTTTGTCGGTTGAATATAGTCTTTTCAATTCGTCCGATTCATTCAAGGCATTTTCAAGAGTTTGATCCAACACATTAGGTATGGCTTTTGCAACTGCATCAACAGTTGTGTAGGGAAGTGCCATTGCACGCCCAACATCTCTTACGGCAGCACGAGCCGCAAGCGTACCAAAAGTAACGATTTGTGCGACATGATCATCTCCGTATCTTTCACGAACATACTCGATCATTTTTGGTCTAAGTCTTGCACAAAAATCTACATCAAAATCGGGCATTGTAACACGCTCTGGATTAAGAAAACGTTCAAAAAGTAAATCGTATTTAATTGGATCAATGTCTGTTATTCCGATGCAGTAAGCGACTAAAGATGCAGCACCCGAACCTCTGCCCGGTCCGACAGGAATATCATTATTTTTTGCATAGTTTACATAATCGGCAACAATCAAAAAGTAATCAACATATCCCATTTCGTTAATTACTTTGAGTTCATATTCCATTCTATCAATGTATTCTTTTGTTTCTAAACCTCGATTTTTAAGCCCAGTATATGCATTATTACGCAAAAAATCGTAGTGATTTTCGTTGTTCGGTGTATCAAAATTAGGCAATATAGTATTACCAAACTCAAAATCAACATTGCAACGTTCTGCAATTATGTTTGTGTTATCAACTGCATCTAATCTATTTTTAAAAAGTGAACGCATTTCATTTTCGCTTTTAAGATAAAACTCATCACACGCAAATACAAATTTATCATCGTCTTTAATAGTGTGATTTGTGCCAATAAGCATTAAGCACTCTTGCATTTTAGCATCAGATTTATTAACATAATGCACATCATTCGTAGCAACAAGTCTAACACCAATTTTATCAGCAATTTCAATTAACGCTGTATTGACTTTATTTTGGTTTTCAAGTCCATGGTCTTGAAGTTCAAGAAAGAAATTATCTACACCGAAAATCTCAACATAATCTTCGGCAATTTTCACAGCATTTTCATAGTCGTTTGCAACTATCGCTTTTGGAATTTCACCTTGTAAACATGCAGATAGTGCTATTAATCCGTCACTATATTTTCGAAGCAACTCTTTGTCAACTCTCGGTTTGAAATAAAATCCATCGACAAATGATTTGGATACAATTCTACAAAGATTTTTGTAACCGTTCAAATTTTCGCAAAGCAAAACAAGATGACTGTATTCTGAGTCAACGCCATGAACTTTATCTTCAAGACGCCGAGGAGCAACATAAACTTCGCATCCGATAATTGGCTTAATTCCGTGTTTTTTTGCCGATTTATAGAAATCGACCACGCCGTACATAACGCCGTGGTCGGTAATTGCAACAGAATACATACCCATTTCTTTAACAGCGTTCATCAACTCGTCAATGCGACAAGCACCGTCTAAAAGACTATATTCGCTGTGTAAATGTAAATGGGTGAATGACATAAATTATTCCTCTTCTATATTTTTTCAGATATTTTCACAATTTTATTAAGTCCTCGATAAACTGTCGATCGACTCATTTTAAGCATTTCAGCAAGTTCATTTAAAGACATTTCAAAATTATCGCGTTTAGATATTGCTATTTTTTGCAAATTATCAGGTAAATTATTCAGTTCGTTGGACTCTTCCAATTTTTGAATAGCTTGCAGATATTTAAATCCACTATCTGTTGTTTTTTTCAAATTTGCATTAGCGAAATTATTTAATCTGTTTTCGTGATTTCTTATGTTCTTTAAAATAGTCGTTTGCATAATATGAAGTGAATTATTCGGCGCATCAATAGCAGTTAATAAATTTTCGATGCTTTCCGAATCTTTGATATAAACAACATATTTGTTTTTTCGCTCTATTAGTCTTGCAAGAGGGAAAAGCGATGAAACTATTTGTAAAAAAACAAATGCTATTTTTTCATTTTTAAATACAAATTCTGCGTGATATTCCTTTGTCGGATCAGAAATCTTTCCACAGCTCAAAAATGAAAATTTCAAAAAAGCAGGTAAACAATTATCGCAAACAAGAATATTTTTATCAATTCTATCATTTAAAATTGCTTTAAGAATTTCTTCGGGAATTAAATCAAAATTCAAGAGAAATTTTTCATCAATTTCAGATATAGAACAAGATATACCAAATGATTTTTTAAAAAGATATCGAATGTAATTCGCTTCATCTTCACTTGAAAAACGGAGTTTTACATTGCTTTTGGTTTTGTACTTACCTAAAAGCATATATGCGTATCCTTCGGCATGTCTGCAACACTCACGTTTTGAGCGAGTTGAAATCATTTCGGATTTTACTTCACTATAAAACGACATATTAGTAAGCAAATCTACCTATATCACGGTGGCTTGATGTAACGTGCAAATCTTTATTTTTAAGGTGCTTAGCAAGATATTTCGCAAATGTAACCGAACGATGTTTACCACCTGTACAACCAAATGCAATAACAAGTTGGCTCTTGCCCTCTTTTTTATAAAGGGGAACAAGAAAGTCAACCATATCTTCGATTTTATTATACAATGTTTGGGAATCTTCAAAACTCATAACATAGTCACTAACTTCGTTATCAAGACCTGTTTTTTCACGCAATTCGTCAATATAAAACGGGTTTGGTAAACATCTAACATCGAAAACTAAATCAGCATCAGTAGCAGGGGAGAATTTAAATCCAAACGACATAACGTGAATGCTCATTCTGTCTGACGCACCTGTCGCAAACATTTCTGAAATTCTCATTTTAAGTTTTTGCGGAGAAAGCATGGTCGTGTCTATAATATAGTCAGCATTTTCTTTAATGGGTTTGAGCATTTCAACTTCCATTTTAACAGCGCTTTCAACCGAACCTCCTGCTTTTTTTGCAAGGGGATGTTTACGACGAGTTTCTTTATATCTTGTAACAAGACAAGATTCACTTGCTTCCAAAAATAGAATTTTAAAATCAAGATTGATTTCACGAAGCTCGTCTATAATTTTAACAAACTGGTCAAAAAACGAACCGCCACGAGTATCAGTTACAACAGCAACTTTATTTAAAGACTCTGTTTTGATACACAAATTAGCAAAATCCTTTATAAGGATTGGAGGAATATTATCAATACAATAATATCCTACATCTTCCAAAGCATTGACAGCAGCAGATTTACCACTACCAGACAATCCTGTTACTATCATAAATTCCATTAAAATTCATTCCTTTCAGGGTATAAACTAAACCATTTTTATCTCGCATTCAAGTTTTACACCTTTTTCGAGAAAAACAGTATTTTGAATTTTTTCA
>CADBMQ010000107.1 GCA_902795765.1 Oscillospiraceae bacterium
AAACCTCCGTGATTTTTTAGTAATGCGGTCGCCAAACCATTTACTATTATATCACGGAGGTTTTTTGCTAAAGCCTTTTTATCCCCCAGTAGAACTGAGGGTTATTTTGCGCCTTATGGCACCAAAATAAATCCCACTATAACTCAGCGTTATAGTGGGATTTTTACATTCAATCTTATTTGTTGATGACCTTTTTCTGCCAACTTTTTTTACCGCAGTTCGGGCATTTCATATATCGTGTTCGATTTATGTGCATCGAAAAAAGCACACTTTTGTATGTCGGCACATATTTATGCCCGCACTTTTCGCAATGGTAATAACCTGCAACCTGCTCTATTTTGACCGCAAAAAATATACCGATGAGAAATGGTATGATACCTAAGGAAATTAACAAAAATCTAATCCAATTCGATATTTCGGCAAAACATGCAACAAAAACCAAAATAATATAAAGCAAAGTAACTGTTATTCCGATAACTATCTCCATTTTAAGAAGCCTTCTATCGGAAATCTCCTTTTGCTTAACCATTTCAAGAAGGTTTTGCTCTAATTTTTCATTATATTCGTTTTTCATAATAAATTCCCCACTTAATAATTCATTAACCGTTATATCGAGAATATTGCAAAGTTCAAGCATTATTGATGCGTCAGGCAACGATTTGCCGTTTTCCCATTTAGAGATTGCTCGGTCGGTTATTTTCAACTTTTCGGCTAATTGCATTTGAGTCAGATTTTTATTTTTTCTACACTCGGCTATAAATCTGCCGATTTTTGCTTGATTCATAAACCTATCTCCTTTCATTTGCCTTAATTATAGAGCTGTGTTATAAAAAAGTCAACAAACCAACGGTTGAGTTGGGGATTATATTGAAAAAGGCACCCTTTCGGGTGCCTTTTGAATTTAGTTTGTGCGATTAGAGAAATTTTACGAGCAATGCCTTAACATCGAGAATATCAACTTTGCCATCGCTGTTTACATCACTTGCATAATCGTCAGAAGTTTTACCAGAAGCAACTTTGCTGAGCAACATCTGCAAATCGAGTGCATTTACAACACCATCGTGGTTTACATCGCCCTTCTTAACGTCAGGTGTTGCTTTGGTGGTTGTTGCCTTAGTGGTTGTAGTTGTGGTAGTTGCCTTTGTAGTTGTAGCAACCGAAGAATCGTTTACAAACTTGATGTCCTAGAGAGTGTAACTCATCGAGCCAAGACCTGTTGTCATATCCTTTGCACGAACACGGAATTCGAGCGGATTGAACATTGCCATTTGAGCGCCTGTGAGCGATCTCTTTTCAGATCCGTTTGCACCACCTGCGAAGTCTGCGAACTTAACTGTGTAAGTTACAGTCTTGCCAACGATGTCATTACCTGTACCAAGGCTTACGAATGTACCTGAATATTTGCCGATACCTGTGTTATTACCACCTGCGTAAACTTCGAGCGGAACGTTTTTATTGCCAACCGAATTTACTGTCAAAGTGAAGCGGATTGCATTTGCATCGCTTGGAGCAGATGTTTTCTTACTATAAAAACCGTAGTCATAGAGTGAGTACTCTGCAATGCTGTCGTTAGAAGTGAGTGTTACATTGCTGCCGTTCATACTCCATGTGCCTGTGTTAGAAGCATTCCACTGTGATGCAGGCATATATGTGTCGCCTGTTACAGGAACAACTGTTGTCTGTTGAGTTGTTTGTTGTGTTGTTTTTTGAGTTGTCTGCTGAGTCTGTTCTGTTTTCTGTGTTGTCGGATTAGTCGGATTTGTACCCATCCAGCCCTTGCCTTTGATGTAGTTGATAAGAAGTTGAGCGTTCTTTACATGGCTTGTGTAGAACGGGTGGTCTGCACCGCCAACGTCCATACCATACTGACCGTTAGACTTACAGCTCTGCAATGTTGTGAAGTATGTGTTTGTGATACTTGTTTCAGCAACAGCCTTGTTGTAGAGTCCCTGAATACTCGACTTATTTGTATCTGCCAAGTAGCCATAGTCCATCATACCTACGCAACAGAGAATCGGAACATTACCATAGTAGCTGCGAATCTGCATCAAAAGCTTCTTGTAGCACTCTTTTACGGTTTCAACTGCGCCGTCCATAGACTGTTGCGGTGTCAAACCTTCGTGGAGGTTGCCGTTTACATCAACATAGCTATTAACTGTCGGTCTGCCTTTTTGACCAGAATAGTTTACATTTTTAAGTTGCATCCAGTCGTTAGTACCTAGGTTGATAACAACAACGTTAGGTGTACGAGTTGGTTTGAACAAACCTGATGAAGTCCAGTTTCTGTATGCACAAGTGTAGGGATAGCAGTCACTCTGACGCCACGGGTTGTTAGCCTTGTTGGAGTTAGCAACAGCGCCCGAACCGATACCGATACCGCCTGCACAAACGAGCGAACGGTCTGCATCAAATGCGTCTGCAACCTGCCAAGCGTATGCCAAAGTCGGGTCAGAGTAGTTGCTCGACAACTGTTCATAGAGGTTGTGAGAGAGGATACCAAGACCTGCTGTGATAGAGTCACCGATGAACTCAATGTAGCCTTTTTTGTTTGCAGGCTTTGTGCCGAATGTACCGTTCATATTAACAGATTTAAATGTGAGAAGGTTATCAGGAATAACCTGTGCGATTTTCGCAATTTTGAAGGTGTGCATACCTGATGAAAGCGAAGATGCGTTAATCTTTACAGTTGAATCTGTGAAAGATTTGTTGTTGCTGACAGGAGCAAGTCTACCCGATGATGACATCAACTATATGATTTTGGGATTGCACGTTTTGGAAAACTACGGTGTAAATTTCACTTCGCAGAATATGGCGAAAACTTGGCTCGACAATATTCCGTTCAACTTCACTTGGGGCCCCGAAAATTCGAGATACCGTCTTTTCGCAAACGCAATGCTCTTCAACAATGGCGAACTTCCAAAAGGCAAGGATTGGGACGAGCTTACAACTCTTTTCAACGATGGCGAAGAGTTGATTGGCGCTATGATTCGTGGCGACTCATTTGGTATGACAAACCCTGCCTACCCTGCGATTGCCGCAGAAATGGCATATCGTGACGGTGTTATGACTCACAAAAAGACAGGACTTTACTCCGAAATGTGGGTTGCGGCAACTATCGCTGCTGCTTTCGGCACTTTCGATCCCGTTGAGGCTATCAAGATTGGTGCAGAGCAACTCCCGAAAGATGCTCGTTACACAAGAGCGGTATATGAGGCTCTTGAAATTTGCGTTTCCGAACCGGATTGGCTCAAAGCATACGAGAAAATCAATGCAAAATGGGGCTATCTCGGTCACGCAGGTACAATCAACGAAACCGCCGCTATCATCAATGCGCTTGTGCATAGTGTTGGCGATGACGGACTTGTTGATTTTGAAAAGGCTATCTGTATCACAATTATGCACGGTTGGGACGCAGACTGCTCGGGTGCTACCGCAGGTTGTATCGCAGGTGTGCTTGCAGGTTACCACAATATTCCCGAAAAGTGGCTTAGTCCGCTTTGCAACTCGTATTCGACTTGCGTTGCAACTGAGGACGATACCGAGATTGACAAACTCGCTGAAAGAATGTATCAGATGAGCCGTATCTGCTCTGCATTCAACGATCAAAATTTCGTTAAATAGGCAAAAATTTAACCCCCGAAGGCTTACTGCTTTCGGGGGTTTTTGTTTTATCTCGTTATTTTTCTTATGCAAGTTATCATTTTTGTATAGTCAACCTGATATGGCGACGGGAATTCGAGCAAAACCGATTTCGCACCGATATTATACGCTACCCAACCGATAGCATATCCCTTGTCATATCCGTAGTCGCCGTACTGAGTATATTTGAGTCCGAGGGTACCAACAAAAATACTGCCGATTTCCTTATTGCCTAGCACAGTATCGAGCCAACCGTGGCAATTCACATAAACATCGGGATCGTACTTTTTGATGAGTGCTTGAAGATAGCGAGTTTCCTGCGCATTTCTGTTCAAAAAGTCACGATTTATATCGAAGTGTTGTGCCGTACATCTGCCAAACGCATTCGGTGCTTCACGATAGTTATTGCTACCCGCAAAAGTGCCGTCGGGATTTGCACACGGCACAATCACAAGACGATAGTTTCCAAGTTCGCTACTATGCGTTTTGTAATACTCGATGAGTTTGTTCGCACAATTAACCAAAACCTGTCCGTCACGATAATATTCGTCCTCAAATCCGTGAACTGCGAAGTCTAAAAACAAGGTCTTGGTCGCTTTGCTATTGAAAACAAACGCTTCGAGCGTTCTGCCTTGCGACGAAACTCCGTATTTTTCGCTATACCAACCAACATATTTCCATTGTGCATACATCACAACGCAATCGTTATCCACATTTGATGTTTTCGAAACAGTACATCCGTTCGGGTATGCCCATTTTGTGTAACCGCTCGGCTGTTTGCCGTCAACATACCAACCTGCGTTGTTTTTGTCGGCAAAATACCACTTATCGTCAGAAGCTCGGTATGCGTACCAACCGGCAAACTCATATCCAACCATTGTGAAACTGCACTTTGGCAGAGTGTTGACCTGTCCGTAGATGCAAGTTTTATCTGCCATCGTTCCGCTTCCGCCGTTCGCCTTGAACACGATTTTAAAACTCTGCGTCAAATACCAATTCCAATCGAGTTTGAAACTATTTCCTTGTGTTCGCCAAACAAATGCTCTGCCCATATTGTCGGGGTAGATGTAA
Organism: Oscillospiraceae bacterium; assembly: GCA_902795765.1. Taxonomy (GTDB): domain Bacteria; phylum Bacillota; class Clostridia; order Oscillospirales; family Acutalibacteraceae; genus RUG14109. The sequence continues at coordinate 4,711 of CADBMQ010000107.1, forward strand.
TATCCGCAAACGTCGTCAAATCCGTCTCCGTTGAAGTCGCCCGACACAATTCTGCCGTCCGTACTTGCCATACTAAATCCCGAACTTATATAAAAATAGTTCCATTCGAGTTTGAAATAACTCTCGTTCGACTGCCAAATAAATGCTCGGGTTTCGCCCTTGCCGTAGTCATAAAACGCACAAATATCTGTCTTTCCGTCATTATTGTAGTCGCCTGATGTAATTCGCTTTAAAATTCTCGAAACAGAAAATCCACTTTTCATATACCAATAATTCCATTCGAGTTTGAACCGACTTCCCTGCGACTGCCAAACAAATGCACGAGCCTCGCCTTTGCCATAATCATAAAACGCACAAACATCATCTTTGCCGTCTCCGTCAAAGTCGCCAGAGGTTACGGAATAGGTTATCAAATTAGCCGAAAATCCCGTTTTCATATACCAATAGTTCCAATCGAGTTTGAACTGACTTCCCTGCGACTGCCAAACAAACGCACGAGTTTCGCCTTTGCCGTAGTCATAGAACGCACAAACATCGTCTTTGCCGTCGCCATTGAAGTCGCCCGAAACTATGCGATTGTCGAGTTTATTTGCATAAAATCCGCTACTCTGTCGCCAAAAATTCCAATTCAAACTAAATCCGTTGCCGTTCGACTGCCACACAAACGCACGGGTTTCGCCCTTGCCGTAGTCATAGAACGCACAGATGTCATCTTTGCCGTCGCCATTGAAGTCGCCTGAAACTATGCGATTTTTTATCGAATTTATATTCCAACCGCTATTTGCCGACCACCATTCGCTTTTTTTGAATTTCTCGCCGTCCGA
>CADBMQ010000108.1 GCA_902795765.1 Oscillospiraceae bacterium
CCAAGCGAGAAAATCGCCTCGCTAACACCATTTTTGGTCGCAATTTCAACTGCACGTTCAGCGGCATAGCCCTTTGCGATAGCGCCCAAATCGAGTTTTATGCCGTTTTTTAGCGAGATTTTACCACCGTTTTGGACTTCGCAATAACTCGAACCACTATGCACAAAAGCGTCTGCGACTTCGTCAAATGTCGGCAGATAGTTCTTTTCGCCAATGCCCCAAAGGTCTATAATTTTACCAAGTGTTATGTCAAAGTAGCCATCTGTCTGCTTTGTAAATTTCATAGCTCGACTTATAAGCGAAGCAATTTCTTCGTTTTCGCCACTGCTGTTTTGATTGATTTTACTTAAATCGGAGTTGCTGTTGTGAACATCAAAAACCGATTGAACTCGTTGAATTTCTGCCTGAATTTTGTCAAGAGTTTCATTGTTTGTGTCGGCAGTGAGTTCAATATATGTGTCGAGTGCAAAAAAGTGCCGTGGCTCGGCGGAGCAAGACGACAGGCAAATTGCCGTCGCAAGTGCGACCAAAACCACGACATAAAAATTTTTCATCATTGCTTAACAGTTGTGCTTTGAGCAGTTGTCGGAGCAGTAGTTGTTGCCTGTTCCCACTCTTCCATTGTCGCAAACAAATCCTCGCAGACAACGAATTCAATGCCGTCATTCTTGTCCTGGAACTTCAAAACAAGGTCGTCAAGTTGGCTGAAAGTCGAAGTCGAAAGGTCACTCGCTTTAATGCGAATGCAATAGAACGGAGTTTTGCTTTCGGGAAGAATGAAATTGTTGAAACTGTAAATGCTATCAACATTTACAACGGTAATTTTGCCGTTGTCAGAGAGCATATTTTTAATACCGATTTGCTCGGAAATCAACTTTTCAGTTTTCTCGTTCGGCTTACCGATAGCAACCGAGAAACCGAAACCTCCGATAAATGCTTTCGAGCGTTCGCAGAAGATTTTATAATAGTCTTCCTTCATTTTAGTATCGTCAACCGACATATAACCAACATTGCTTGAAATGAGCGAAGTTGCCGCACGTCTACCTGCGGTGTACCATGCTGCAACAGTCGGAGCAAGTTCGTAAACGGCAGGATTTATTGAAACAGAAATCGGAGTGTTACCACGGCGATTGTTTTTGAACACAAATGACAAATTGCTGTTTATACTCTCGTTTGCGTCTTGAACAATCTCTATTGTTACATACTTGCTAACTTCTTCGGAGTAACGGGCATTGCCTTTAACTGCGTTATTGCTAACATTGGTGCAGTTGTAGGAAGAGAAGTACGAAGAATTAGAGAAATTCTTAACGTTCAAAACACCAAAACCATTCTCACTTGCAACTGAAACAAGACTCTCGTCTTCTGCAAAAATCACAGCAGGACGGTCAAACTTGTCAGAGCCAAGCAACTTTTTGAGAGATTCAGTGTCTGCCGAGTTTTTCGAGTCAACATACACAATCGGAGCTTGTACGGCATAAGCATAGTCGATAAATGCACTCTTTTCATTGAGCAAAGCGACATAAGCACCGTTTGCAGTTTTAATCTGCTCGTCAACCACAACCTGGCAAGACGGAACTTCGGTTTTTGATGTTGCATTAACAGTCACACCATCAATCAAAGTTGTGTATTCAGAAACTCTTGTGGTCGGTACAGGAATGGCATCATTTTTTGAAGCATTGTATATCGCAAGAGCGGTTTCGTATTTGTTTTCAGGATTGTATGTTACAATGCTTTTAATCTGTTTTGCAAATTTCTCGAAAACCTCATTGTAGGATAAATCCTTTGTGATAACACCATATTCATCACGCAGACGGTTAATCCAAAATAGATCGTTTTCGTCTTTTGTGATATAGATTTGTGCGCTGTCATTTCTCGCAACAAGACCTTGCAAACATTTTAAAGCGACCATACGATAGTCGTTTTCCAAGTTATCCAAAGTGATATTGTAAACAACGGCACCGAGTTTCGGCTTGTGGAAAGCGGTCGAGAATTTCATATTTCCGATATCGTTAGGCTTTGGAATAGCAGTTGTAGTTTGAACTGTTGTCTGAGCAGCAGTTGTAGTTGGCTGATTTGATGACTGCTCACCACAAGAGCAAACGCTCAAAGCCATAGCAGTACCAAGACAAATTGCAATAACTTTTTTAAACATCTTATATAATTCCTTTCGGTTTGATAACATATATAACCTATTATATTTTATAACATTATAAGCGACAATACAAGTATTATTTTGTTTAAAAGGATAAATTTTAATAAAATCAACAATAAACCTTGACAATAAGTGAAAATTATAAGATAATAGTATAATGTAAAATAATGATTGTATGAAGGAAAGGATTGATTTTAATGGGTCAGACGATTGCTGAAAAGATAATCAAAGCACATTTGGTATCGGGCGAACCTGTCAAGGGCGAAGATATCGGTTTGCGTATCGACCAAACTTTAACACAGGACGCAACAGGTACAATGGCATACCTCGAATTTGAGGCTATGGGAGTACCTCGTGTTAAGACCGAGCGAAGTGTTGCTTATATCGACCATAACACTCTCCAAACAGGCTTTGAAAATGCAGACGACCATCGTTTTATCGGCTCGGTTGCTAAAAAGCATGGCATATATTTCTCTCGTCCGGGTAACGGCATCTGCCACCAGGTTCATCTCGAACGTTTTGGTATTCCGGGCAAAACTCTTATCGGCTCTGACAGCCATACTCCCACAGCAGGTGGTATCGGTATGCTCGCATTCGGTGCAGGCGGACTTGATGTCGCAGTTGCTATGGGTGGCGGTGAATATCACATCACAATGCCGAAAATGGTACGCATCAACCTCACAGGCAAGCTTCGTGACTATGTTTCTGCAAAGGATGTAATTCTCGAAGTTTTGCGCATTATGTCTGTTAAAGGTGGCGTAGGCAAGATTATTGAGTACGGCGGAGAAGGTGTCAAAACTTTGAGCGTTCCCGAACGTGCAACTATCACAAATATGGGTGCTGAGCTTGGTGCATCGACATCAGTTTTCCCCGCTGATGAGATTACTCGTGAGTTTATGGCAGCACAGGATAGAGAGGCTGATTTTACTCCCGTATTCGCAGATGAAGACGCAGTATATGACGAAGTAATCGACATCGACCTTTCAACTCTCAAACCCGCAGCAGCAATGCCTCATATGCCCGACAATGTAAAGTCGGTTGAGGAAATCGGCAAGATTAAGGTTGACCAGGTGCTTATCGGTTCTTGCACCAACTCTTCGCTTCGTGATATGTTTCGTGTTGCGGCTATACTTAAAGGCAAAACAGTTAATCCTGACGTGAGCGTTGGTATCGCACCTGGCTCAAAACAGGTATTCAATATGCTCGCTGAATGTGGCGCACTCGCAGATTTAATCGCATCGGGCGCTCGTATTCTCGAATGTGCTTGTGGCCCTTGTATCGGTATGGGACAATCGCCAAATTCGGGTGGTATTTCACTCCGTACATTCAACCGTAACTTCGAAGGCAGATCGGGCACAGCAGACGGTCAGATATTCCTTGTATCTCCGGAAACCGCAGCCGCATCTGCTCTTACAGGTGTTTTGACAGACCCGACTGAACTCGGCGTAGCAGAGCCTATCGAAATGCCAGAGCATTTCCTTATCAACGATAATATGATAGTACCTCCCGCACCTGTTGAAGAGGCAGATTCGGTTGAGATACTCCGTGGCCCGAACATCAAGCCGTTCCCTGTAACGACTGAAATGCCCGAATCAATTAAAGCACCGGCAGTTTTGAAGGTTGAAGACAACATCACAACCGACCATATTATGCCCGCAGGTGCAAAGATTTTGCCGTATCGTTCAAACATTCCGCATTTGTCGCAGTTCTGCTTCAAACAATGCGATGAAAACTTCGCTGAAAACTGCAAAAAAGCAGGTCAGTCGGTCATCATTGGCGGTGCAAACTACGGTCAAGGCTCATCTCGTGAACACGCTGCTCTCGTACCGCTCTATCTCGGTGTTAAGGCAGTTATCACAAAGTCGTTCGCTCGTATCCACGTAGCAAACCTCATCAATGCAGGTATCATTCCGCTCACATTCGTGAACGAGGCAGATTATGATACAGTCAGCCGTGATGATGTGCTTGTATTTGACGGAATTCGTACAGCAATCGCAAATGGTGATACTCAGTTTGAGGTTGCGAACGAAACAACAGGCAAGAAAATTGCAGTTAATCTCGATTTCTCAACCCGTCAGCGTGAAATGCTTTTGGCTGGTGGTTTGCTCAACTATACAAAGTTGCACAACTAATTTGAAAACCTGAAAGGAAGGTAATTGGAAATGGCAAATATTGAAAATGCTTTAAAGCAGTTTGAAAAAGTAATGCGTGAACAGCTCGAAAGAGTTGAAAGAATGAAAAACGCAGAAGAACAGCCAGATTATCAGAATCTCGATAAAATCATAATCGGTGTTTGCGGCGGTGACGGTATCGGCCCTGTTATCACAAAAGAGTCAGCTCGTGTTTTGGAGTTTTTGCTCAAAGATAAGGTAGAGTCGGGTAAGGTTGAAATCCGTTATATTGACGGTCTTACAATCGAACGCCGTGTTGAATGTAACAAGGCAATTCCGGACGATGTACTCGCAGAGCTCAAAGAGTGCCACGTTATCCTCAAAGGCCCGACAACCACACCTCGTAAAGGCGATCCGTGGCCGAATGTTGAGAGTGCGAATGTTGCAATGCGTAAGGAGCTTGACCTTTTCGCAAATGTTCGTCCTGTAAAAGTTCCCGAGCAGGGAATCGACTGGACATTCTTCCGTGAGAACACCGAAGGTGCATA
>CADBMQ010000109.1 GCA_902795765.1 Oscillospiraceae bacterium
ACGCTTACCAAGTTCATCACGGATTTGACCTGCGAATTTCGGAGCATTTGATTTTGTGTCTGCGATGAAGTAAAGTACATCGTCGGTTTTAAGTCCTGCACGCTGACGGAGTTCCTCACGCTGTTCGGGAGTCAAGAACTTGTCGATCGGGCCTTTGTAAGATCCGTCTTCCAAAACTGTGATATAGCCAAGACCTTTCATACCAACTTCGTCAGTCGCAAATTTGAGCATCTTCTCAAAGAAGCCTTTCGACTGCTTACCGCACGGTGCATTGATACCACGAACGCACTTGCCTCTGAACGGAGCGAAGTCAGTTTCAACGAACATATCCGACAACTCGATGATTTCAAGCGGATTGCGAAGGTCGGGCTTATCTGTGCCGTATTTGAGCATTGCAGTTTCATACGGAAGTCTTACAAACTCTTCACTTACAGGTTTGTTGCCAAACTCTTTAAAGCAGTTATACATAACCTCGTGTGCAACTTTGAACACATCTTCTTGTGTTGCGAATGCCATTTCAAGGTCGAGCTGATAAAACTCGCCAGGAGTTCTGTCTGCACGAGCGTCTTCGTCACGGAAGCAAGGCGCTACTTGGAAGTACTTGTCAAATCCCGACACCATAAGCAACTGCTTGAAAATCTGCGGTGCTTGGGGAAGTGCATAGAACTTGCCGTGGTGTTTACGGCTCGGGATAAGATAGTCACGAGCGCCTTCGGGAGATGACGCCGACAAAATCGGAGTTTGAATATCAAGAAATCCAAGGTCGGTCATCTTGTTTCTCAAATAGGAAATAACTTTTGAACGGAACACAATATTATCGTGAACCTTTTTGTTACGAAGGTCGAGGAAACGATAGGACAAACGAACGTCCTCACGAGTTTCCTTTGACGATACAACTTCGAAAGGCAAGTTGGACTTTGCTTTGCCGAGAATTTCGAGCGAATCTGCACGAACTTCGACTGTACCTGTTGCGATTTTCGGGTTGTATGTTTCCTCGTCACGACGCAAAACCTCGCCACAAACCTTAACTGTGCTTTCACGGGTAACGTTTTCGAGCATTTTTTCGTCTTTAATGACTACCTGTGTGATACCTGTTTCGTCACGAAGATCGATAAACTCGATACCGCCGTGGTCACGGATATTTTCAACCCAGCCCGAAAGACGAACGTTTTTGCCGATGTCGCCCTCACGGAGTTCTCCGCATTCGTGGGTACGATACTCATTTTCATAAACCATTTTAAAACAATCCTCTCATAGAAAGTGAAATTAAACTATATTTACAATTATAAATTATTCTACCACAATTAAGGGAAAATTACAACATATTATTTCAAATTTTTAAAGAAAAAAGGACGGTTTTGAACCGTCCTTCGTAATATTTATTTCAAAACTCCGCTTTTGTCGATAACTTCGATTATTTCTTTTATCTCATCGACCGTTTTTACAAGTGCAAATCGCACATATCCTTCTCCGAGCGAGCCAAATGAATCACCCGGTGTGCACATTACACCCGACTTTTCCATAAGGTCAATGCAGAATTCCTGCGAGCTTTTATATTTTTTCGGAATTGGCGCCCAAACGAACATAGTTCCCTTGCTGTCGGGAACATCCCAACCTATCGAACGAAGTCCGCCACAAAGTGCGTCACGGCGTTTTTGATATTCAAGGCACTGCGCTTTCACGATTTCGAGCGGTTGATTAAGTGCCGCTATAACACCATACTGCAACGGCTTGAACATACCAAAGTCATACTGCGAACGCAAAAGTTTCATTGCATCAATTATCTGCTTGTTGCCGACCAAAAATGACATACGGCAACCTGTTACATTGAAACTTTTCGAGAGCGAGAAAAACTCTGCTCCAAGTTCCTTTGCACCGTCAAAACGCAAGAACGAGCCACCCACTACACCGTCATAAACTATATCGGAATATGCGTTATCGTGGACAAGAATTATATCGTATTTTTTCGCAAACTCGATTGCTTTTTCATAAACTTCGTCTGTCGCAACAGAGCAAACAGGGTTGTACGGATAGGACAAAACCATCATCTTCGCACGTTTTGCAGTTTCCTCGTCAATGGCGTCAAAGTCGGGAAGAAAATCATTTTCAGCTGTGAGCGGATAGAACTCCAACTTACCGCCACCTAAAAATGCACCTGCTTCAAAAACAGGATAGCCCGGATTCGGAAGCAAAACCGTATCTCCGTCATTCAAAAGTGCCATTCCAAGATGTCCCATACCCTCTTGTGTACCGGGACAAGCGACAATCTCGTCCAAACCGAGTTCAACACCAAATCTGCGCTTATAATAATCTCTAACTGCTTCGAGCATTTCGGGTAAATCACGAAGTGTATACTTGTAATTTTGCGGATCTGCGCTCATTTTCGAGATTTCTTTTGTTACATATTCGCTTGGCAAAAAGTCGGGTGTGCCAACGAACAAATCGTACACCTTTCTGCCTGATTTTTCAATTTCAAGTTTCTTCGCAGTCAAATCTGCAAAAATTCCCGTTTTAAAATGATTTAATCTATCTGCCGCCTTGATTTGCATACTTTTCACTTTCCTTTTTAAACTATTGTTCCGCCACCTAAAACAAGGTCGCCGTCATAAAAGACTACTGCTTGTCCTGATGTTATTGCACGAGCAGGCTTTGTAAATTCAACTCGGGCACCATCGCCATCGGGTATTACCAATGCCTCCTCGGCAGGGCCGTTGTATCTAATCTTAACCATACATTTAATGCCGTTTTCGGGCAAATTTTCTATCGCAATAAGATTGATATCCTTTGCAATCAAACTACTGCCAAACGTATCTGCGTTATCTCCGAGCATTATTCGATTTTGCTCTGCATCAATTTTGCAGACAAACATCTGTTTGCCAAACGACATTCCAAGATGCTTTCGCTGACCTATTGTATAGTGGATAATTCCCTTGTGTTTACCGATTATTTCACCGTTTGTATCTACAAAGTCACCTATCGGGCAACTAAATCCTCTCCGTTCGATAAATCCTGCGTAATCTTTATCGGGGATAAAGCAGATTTCCTGCGAATCAGGTTTATCAAACACGGGGATTTCAAGCTTTTCTGCGTATTTGCGTACAGTCGGCTTATCCATACTGCCAACAGGCAACAAAAGATGTGACAACTGATGTTGCGTCAACGAATACAAAACATAGGTTTGGTCTTTCGCATCGGTTGCCGAACGGCGAAGTTGCCATCTGCCTTCTGCATTTTCGACTGTGCCGTAATGACCTGTCGCAACATAGTCAAATCCCATATCAATCGCTCTATTCAAAAACTCACCGAACTTCACAGTTCTATTGCATATAACGCAAGGGTTTGGTGTTCGTCCGTTCAGATATTCATTGACAAACGGCTGAATAACATTCTGCTCAAAGCAGTCCTCACACTCGAAAACGTGGAACTTTATTCCGAGTCGCTCGGCTACTGCACGAGCATCGTCTACTGCCGAAGACGAGCAACAACTTCCTGCCGACTCGTCCGTCCATAGTCGCATTATTGCGCCCTCGACTTCGTACCCTTGTTCAAGCAGTATCGCTGCTGCAACCGATGAGTCAACACCACCGCTCATTGCAACAAGCACTTTTTCTTTCAACATAATTCTTACCTTTATCTTAAATTATGCTAAAATTTTAGCACATTTATGCCATAGTGTCAAGGTTTTGCGCTACCGTAAAACACTGAAAAATTAATATTTTTTCGCAAAATCTATTGAAAAACTGCGAGAACTTTGTTATTATAATAACAAGTAAATTTTAAGGATTGGTGATTTTATGAGAGCTGTTATTACTGTTATCGGCAAAGATATGGTTGGTATTTTGGCAAAAGTATCTTCTTGCTGTGCAGAATATAATGTAAATGTATGTGAGGTTACTCAGAGCGTATTGCAAGATATGTTCGCTATGATTATGATGTCGGATGTTTCAAATTGCAGTGTGTCATTTGATGAGTTTTGCGAACAAATGGCAACTCTCGGCAAAGAAAATAACCTTTCAATACACGTTATGCACGAGGATATTTTCAACTCAATGCACAGAATTTAACGGAGGCCGTAATTATGCTTAACGTAGGTGATATTCTTGAAACAATCCAAATGATTGACAACGAAAATTTGGATATTCGTACGGTTACTATGGGCATTTCGCTCCTCGATTGTGCCGATAGTGATATTGATAAGGCTTGTGAAAAGGTTTACGAAAAAATCGTTCGTTCCGCAAAGGATCTCGTTCCCGTTTGCGAAAAGATTGAGCGTGAACTCGGTATTCCGATTATCAACAAGCGAATTTCGGTTACTCCGATTGCGATGATTGCAGCGGCTTGTCAATCATCTAACATTGTTAAATTTGCACTCACTCTTGAACGTGTGGCTCAGACTGTTGGTGTCAACTTTATCGGTGGCTACTCTGCTCTTGTTCACAAGGGATTTTCGTCGGGCGACTATGCACTTATCGAGTCTATCCCCGAAGCGCTCGCAAGTACTGAACACGTTTGCTCTTCTGTAAATGTTGGTTCAACCAAAGTCGGAATAAATATGGATGCTGTCGCTATGATGGGTAAATCCATTCGCAAGTGTTCAGAGCTTACCGCCGACCGTGACTGTATTGGTGCAGCAAAGTTGGTTGTATTCTGCAATGCTCCCGAAGACAACCCGTTTATGGCAGGTGCTTTCCACGGTGTTGGCGAACCTGACTGCGTTATCAATGTCGGTGTTAGTGGCCCTGGTGTGGTTCGTGCCGCTCTTGCTAAGTCACAGGGGCTTGATATTACAGGCGTTGCAGAACTCGTTAAACGTACTGCATTTAAGATTACCCGTATGGGACAGTTGGTTGCTCAAATGGCTGCCGAAAGATTGTTCGTTCCGTTCGGAATTGTTGACCTCTCACTCGCTCCGACTCCCGCAGTTGGCGACTCGGTTGCTCACATTCTCGAAGAGATGGGACTTGAACAATGCGGTGCTTGTGGCACAACGGCTTGTCTTGCATTGCTTAATGACGCTGTTAAAAAAGGCGGCGTTATGGCGTCGTCACAAGTTGGCGGTTTGTCGGGTGCGTTCATTCCTGTTTCAGAAGATGCTGGTATGATTGATGCCGCAAGAAACGGCACACTCTGCATCGAAAAACTCGAAGCAATGACCGCAGTTTGCTCGGTTGGTCTTGATATGATTGTCATCCCTGGCGATACTCCCGCAGAAGTTATTTCGGGAATTATCGCTGACGAAGCGGCCATCGGTATGGTCAACTCCAAAACTACTGCCGTTCGCCTTATCCCTGCTATCGGCAAGAAGATGGGCGATGAACTTAACTTCGGTGGTCTGCTCGGTTCGGGCCCTGTTATGAAGGTTAATACTTCCTCTCCTGCCAAATTCATCGGCAGAGGTGGTCAGTTACCCGCTCCTATGCAAGCACTTAAAAACTAAATTTAAACACCGACTTCAAATGAGGTCGGTGTTTTTTTACAAAAAAACTCCCAAGCAAAAGACTGCTTGGGAGTTTTGATTATTTACTTGAATCACTATTCTTTTTATCAACATACTTTGCGATAGATATTATGCCAAGTATTACCGACAACAAAAAGTTTGCCGATGATTTGAAAAATAGTATTATTTCATACATATTGTCGATAAAAGGTAAGAACGGTAAACTACTTATAATATGAAAAACAAGTGCGATTAAATTGATTACGCTTACAATTGTACACATTGCAAATAAAGATATTTTGCTGAGATTAGGATGTAACATAATGACAAGTATGAGTCCGAACGATGCCGTACTCAATGCCAATATAAACATACTGTAATCTTCGCTGACACTCAACACATTTGTAAACTGCAACAAAGCAAAAAATCCTGCGAACAGTTTATAAAATATTATCTGTCGCTTTGTATACCCCATAATAATATACAAAAACGCAAAAAGAAGTGCAAGTATTGCAAAGGCACCGCAAATTTGAGTATGCCAGTTTGAATATGGACTGAAAACTGCCATAAAGTTTCCGAGCATACATGGTGCAATAAAAATTGTTGTTATTATTAGAATAACTCTATAAAAAATACTTTGTGTTTTTATCATAATTTATTTTTTAAGCGCACGATCGAGCCAAACATATCCAAGGTCCATCGCCTCGAAAAATCCGTTTTTCTCACTTGTTTTAGTCGCATTATCACGCTCTGCTGACTTAACAAGTTCAATTTTAATGTTTTTAGAAAGTTTAATATCGCCAACATCCGAAGAATCAAGCACGGTAAATCTTACAACGAATTCTTCGTTCATATTGCCGTAGTAGATTACATTGCCCGAACGAACGAGCGGACGGCCCTTATATTCAAGAAACTTCTCTGCCATAAATCTCATATCCTTTCAATTTGTTAGTTGATTTTGTTTTCATTCTCGGTCAACTTATAGCTGAATGTCATCAGACTATCGTTCAAGTGGACGCTGACCACAGGAATATCGGGATATTTATGATTTATATCATAGTGGCTGAAATTCCAAAATCCTTTAATTCCATAATTTACAAGTTGATCTACTATTGCAGGTGCTGCCTCCTGAGGAATACACAAAATTGCAGCCTCAGGACGATTTTCGCTGCAAAATTCATCAAGCACCGAAATTTGACGAACAGGAACTCCACGAATTATCTGCCCTGCTATCGTTTCTTTGCTATCAAAAATTCCGACAAGCGAAAAACCAAGTTGCTCAAACGGCATATGCGAAACAATCGCTCTACCAAGATTACCTGCACCTATGAGAATGGCTTTTTTCTTCTCATTAAGTCCGAGAATATCGCCGATTTCCCCATAAAGTTGCTCTACATTGTATCCGTAGCCTTGCTGACCAAAGCCACCAAAGCAATTAAGGTCTTGTCTTATTTGCGATGCCGTAAAACCCATTCTCTCGGCAAGTTCTCTTGAAGATATGCGTACAACCCCTTTTGAACGCAACGAGCCAAGAAAACGGTAGTATCTCGGTAATCGTTTAATTACCGAAACCGGTACCGGTTTAGACATAGTCCCCCCATCCTTTCAATTGCTTATTGCTGTGAAGCGAATTTCTCCACAGTTTCCATAATGTAATCACCGAATTCACCGCAAGTGCAACCTGTATTTCTTCCTGTTACGGTGAGACGCTTTTCTTCGAGTGTGCAGAAGTCGAGTGCTTTTTCAAGCAAATCTGCCTCACGCTGATAGCCAATGTGCGAAAGCATAAGAACTGTTGCACGGAGCATCGAGCAAGGATCTGCATAATTTTCTCTGCCCTCTTCAATCATACGCAAGCCCGAGCCGTGAATTGCCTCAAACATTGCATAACGTGTGCCGAGGTTGGCACTACCTGCTGTACCTACACCGCCTTGGAACTCTGCTGCTTCGTCGGTGATAATATCGCCATAAAGGTTCGGCAAAACGAACACCTTAAAGTCACGACGACGCTTTTCGTCAACGAGTTTTGCAGTTGTGATGTCAATATACCAGTCATCTGTTTCGATTTCAGGATACTCTTTGCCGATATTTTGGCACAACTCCAAGAACTTACCATCGGTAGTCTTAACAACGTTTGCCTTTGTGATAATCGATACTTTGCCCTTGTCGTTGTTACGAGCGTACTCATAAGCCATGCGAGCAATTCTTTCTGTACCCTGTGTTGTTGTAACAGTAAAGTCAACTGCGAGATCGTCAGTTACATTGCAACCGTCTGAACCGAGTGTGTATGCACCTTCGGTGTTCTCACGGAAGAATGTCCAGTCGATTCCCTGCTCGGGAACTTTTACAGGACGAACATTTGCGAAAAGGTCGAGTTCCTTACGCATTGCTACATTTGCACTCTCAACATTCGGCCACGGATCGCCCTTACGAGGTGTAGTTGTCGGGCCTTTGAGAATAACATGACACTCTTTAAGCTCTGCAAGTACATCGTCGGGAATTGCCTTGTTACATTCAACACGGCGTTCAATTGTAAGACCGTCAATATAACGGATTTCAACCTTACCCGACTCTACCTTATCTTTGAGCAAAAACTCCAAAACACGAG
>CADBMQ010000110.1 GCA_902795765.1 Oscillospiraceae bacterium
TATGATGTTTCAGAGGTAGTCGAATTGCTCGAAACCGCTAAACAGTCATTAAAAGAATTGATAGACAGATATAATAGCGGCGAAGTTATTCGCTCGGGAGTGGATTGCGTAATCGCAGGTAAACCGAATGTCGGTAAATCAACATTAATGAATATGTTGTCTGATAGCGAGCGGTCTATTGTAACCGATATCGCAGGAACGACAAGAGATGTTGTAGAGCATACAGTTGAACTTGACGGACTTGTTTTGCACTTATCTGACACCGCAGGTCTTCGTGAAACTGCAGATGCAGTTGAAAAAATCGGTGTTGAACGTGCAAAAGAGCGAATTGGAACGGCGGCACTTGTACTTGCCGTTTTTGACTCTTCTGTACCACTTAATGATGATGATAAAGACTTGTTGAAACTTCTTGATACAGTCGAACATATCATCGTAGTGAATAAGTCGGACTTGCAGTCTGCATTTGATATAAATGACTTATCCCAACACGGTGATTGCGTATTTATTAGCGCCAAAAATGGCGATGGCAGACGAGAACTTTCCGACTTGATATATAAAAAGTGTGGAGTTGATAATTTACAAGATGCAACACTTCTTGCAAATGAGCGTCAACTAACTGCCGCACGTTCGGCTTCAAGTTGCATAGAAGAAGCACTTCACGCATTGCAGTCGGAAGTGACATTTGACGCAGTTAGCATTTTAATTGACTCTGCAATCGGTTCTCTTTGCGAGTTGACAGGCGAAAACGTTAGTGAAAGTGTTGTAAACGAGATTTTCTCAAAGTTTTGTGTTGGCAAATAGGTAGGGATTGATTATATGTTTAAATATGAGTTGCATATGCACACCAAAAATTGCAGTAGATGTGGAGTAAACGAAGTAACCGAAATGCTCGATGCATATAAAAATCGAGATTATACAGGAGTTGTGTTGACAGACCACTTTTTCAAAGGCAATTCCGTGTGGTGCGAAGAAGGCATTTGGGAGTGGACCGAGCGAGTAAAACTCTTTTCGGAATGCTACTATAAAGCAGTTGAGTACGGCAAAAAAATCGGTTTAGACGTATTTTTCGGTTTCGAAAACAATGTAGGTGGCGGCAGAGAACAATTAGCCTATGGTGTTGACGAACGGTTTTTACTGAATAATCCCGACATTCATCAACTTCCTGCAAAAGAATTTTGTAAATTAGTTCGTGAATACGGTGGCATAACCTCGTGTGCTCATCCTTATAGAATGGCGAACTATATTGATGCTAATTCTGACACTTATGCTGATGTATGCGACTGTGTCGAAATATTCAACTATGGTAACGCAGATAACGAGTGGAATAAAAAAGCATATAAACTTGCAAAATCACTAGGAAAGTATTTCACTTCGGGTTCGGATGCACATTCTATTGAAGGAGTGGGTTACGCAGGAATTGCAACAGAAACTAAAATCACAAGCAGAAAAGAACTTGTTAGTGCGATTAAAAGCGATAGTACTGCAATAATTGTCCGTGACGAAATAATAGCAAAGTCAGATTTGGATAGCTATTTCAGTTAAAATTTGACATCAAATATGCTTATATGATATAATTAGTAAAATTATGAAAGGATACGATTATTATGAGAGATAAAATATCATTAATAGTCCCTTGTTACAACGAGCAAGAAGTTCTTCCTATTTTCTACGAAGAAACTATTAAAGTAATAGATAAAATGGACGCAGATTTCGAATTTATATTTGTGGATGACGGTTCAAAGGATAATACTATTTTAATAATGCGTGAGTTGGCGGCAAAAGACGAGCGAGTAAATTATTATTCATTCTCACGTAACTTCGGTAAAGAGGCTGCTATGTATGCAGGTCTTTGCAATGCAACGGGAGATTGGTGCGTTATTATGGATTCGGATATGCAAGATCCGCCATCACTTTTGCCCGAAATGTACC
This sequence comes from Oscillospiraceae bacterium, assembly GCA_902795765.1. GTDB lineage: Bacteria > Bacillota > Clostridia > Oscillospirales > Acutalibacteraceae > RUG14109. Next base: position 1,930 of record CADBMQ010000110.1, read on the forward strand.
ACGCAGTCAAGCACGAAGGCTACGATACAGTAGCGACTTGTCGTGAAACACGTGCAGGGGAGCCGCCAATTCGTTCGTTCTTTGCGAGAAAGTTCTATAAACTTATCAATAAAATTTCAGATTCCGATATAAAAGACGGAGCAAGAGATTTTAGAATGATGCCGAGAAAAATGGTGGATAGTATTATTGCAATGGGCGAGTATAACCGCTTTTCAAAAGGTATTTTCGGTTGGGTTGGCTTTAAAACAAAGTGGATACCATACGAAAATGTTGAACGTGCCGCAGGTACAACAAAATGGTCATTTTGGAAACTGTTCAAGTACTCGCTTGACGGTATTGTAAACTTTTCATCAGCACCGCTTCATATCTCTTCGTGGATAGGAATTATATTCTGTATTATTTCGGTTATAGGCACAATATTCTTCTTTGTCAGAAGACTCGCTTTCGGAGATCCGGTTACAGGTTGGGCATCAACTGCTTGTCTTATCACCTTTATCGGTGGTGTTCAGTTGTTTTGCATCGGTGTTCTCGGTCAGTATCTTGCGAGAATGTATCTCGAAACCAAGAATAGACCGCAATATATAATCCGAGAGTCAAATAGGAAAGAAAAATGATATTATTTTAATAATATTGTCATATACAAAAGATAAATGGAGGTAAACAAGATGATTGAGTACAGATATGATACGCAATTACTTATTGAAGGTGAAGATTTAGACGAGGATGTAATAAATGACTACTTTGTCGATAACTTCAAAGGCGATTGCTTGTTAGTTGCAGGAGACGAAGAACTTATTAAAATTCACTATCATACCAACGAGCCGTGGCAAGTTTTGGAATATTGCAGTACACTCGGCGAGATATTCAAAATAATAATTGAAGATATGGATCGTCAGTCAAGAGGACTCGAAGGCTAAACAAAAAAGGATTTATCTTTTAAGATAAATCCTTTTTTGTTTATATTTTTATATCGACACCATTAACTTGTACACCTTCATCGGCAGGTATTAAAATATACGTTCTGCCGTCAATCTCACGAGTTTGAACTGCGTAAGTATAGTCGGGGTTTATTTTTATTTTAACCTGCGGAGTAGTGACCTCAAATTTCTTTGGGTCAATAATATTAGAGGGATTAAGTGCAGTAGATTGACCAAATTTTTCATCACATTGTTCTTTGAAAACTTCAATCTGCTCTTGCTTAACACCCGAGTTTTCAAGAATACAACCAATTTCACTTGCCGTCATATCAAGAGGCTCAACTGATTTACTTGCTTTGTGCTCCTCAATTCGTTCTCTAATCTGTTCGTGAACAGACTGCACAACGTCAAAATCAAAACTTTCTTCAAGCGATTCTGTCAGTACATTATCAAATGTTTCCTTCTGCTCACCTGCCGACATAGGTACTTGTGCCTTGAAAAATCCATCAATAAATTCATCGTGTATGATTGAAGTATCTTTCGAATAATAAAGAGTGCTGTAAATATTGGTTGCACGATTATCGAAAGTTGGGAACATAAATCCAACTTCGGGCGGAGCAACAACTTGACCAATGTTTCTGCTTCTAAACGCATTCTCACCTGCAAAGTAGCCGAGTACACTTTTCGAGTCTTTAACAGGGCAAATACTGCACATTATGTAAGTGAACACCGAGTCAGACGCATCATCCATATCAGTTCCGTCAGTTGGTTTGAATGGCACATCATACTTATCGCAAGCAACTAAAATCAAGTAGTTTTGTCCATTCATATCAATAGTGTCGATGACTTTTTGGAAAAACGAAGCGAGTGCTTCGGTATCTTTAAGAGCAGATTCATAAAGTTTTAAAAGAGTTTTGTATTCTTCGCCTTCCATAATTTGTTCATTTGTAAAGTCAATATTTATAAGACATCTGCCAAGACCGCCCGAAAGTGACTTTTTAAGTAGCGACATATATTTTTCGCTTTCTGCCTCGGGGAGAGCGGCAACAGACTCCTCAAAACTCAAAACTACTTGCTTTTGATCGTTTACAAAACAACCATATATCTTTCCAATGCAGTTTTTATCAAGCGAAAGTCTGCGACGTATTTCATTAAGTTCTTTTTGATTCAAAATAATTCATTCCTTTCAAAAGCAATTATAACATAAAGAAAGGTAAAATTCCACAACAAATTGAAGTATTATATTATTGAATGAAACAAACAAAAATACATTGACTTTATACCTGTCAATCGGTATAATTAAGTATAAAGGGAAATTTTATGAAAAGGAATTGATAATTATGGCAGATTTCGGATTATTTAAAAACGGAAATGAGTATCAAATTACAAAAACAGATATAACTCGTCCTCAACTTAACTACTTGTGGAATGCAAGAATTTTGAGTGGCGTAAACCATCTTGGCGGCGGTAACGGTGCTTATGGCGCTCGTGCAGCAGCGTATATTGATCCAGACGGTAAGGGTAGATGCTCGATAATTCGTGATGGAAATCGTTATTTCTATATCAAAAATAAAAATACAGGCAAGGTGTTCAACCCTGGTTGGTATCCTTCAAAAACACCTGTAAGCGGTTTTGAGTGTATCCACGGCTTGGGATATACTCATGTTGAAAGTGAATGTGAAGGGGTAAAGGCACACGCTCGTGTATTTATTAACGACTGTGACCCTTGCGAAATTTGGACTTTGACTATCGAAAACAAATCTAATGAAAATGTTTCATTGTCTGCATATTCGTTTGTTGAGTTTCAACTTGAAGGCTATCAGCGTTATAGTGACTATAATTCTTATGTTCACGGCGAATTTGATAAAGAAACAAACTCAATCGTATGCTTTAATATGGCTATGGAGCGTCCGCACGAGTGGTTCAATGGCTTCATCTCAACAGACACCGCTCCGACTGCTTTCGACACATCAAAACGTTCATTCTTGGGTGTTTATGGTAGCGTATTTGCACCTGATGGAATAAATGCAGATAAACTTTCAAATTCACTCGCTGCTTGTGAGCAGATGGTTGGCGCATTCCAGCACGATATCGAACTTCAAGCAGGCGAATCAAAGACTATCAATGTAATTATCGGTGCAGTTGACAATATGAACACCGCAAAAGAACTCTCAAAGAAGATTTTTGCAACCGGCAAAATTGAGGCGGACTATAAAGCATTGCTTGATAGCAAATCAGCAATGGCAGATGACATTTTCGTTAATACAGGCGACGAGAGAATTGATAATTTTGCAAACTATTGGCTTAAACAACAAGTTCAGCTTTGTGCAGAAGTTGGTCGTGATACTGGTAAAGGTTTCCGTGATCAGTTGCAAGATGCTTGGGCAGTTGCTTCATTCA
>CADBMQ010000111.1 GCA_902795765.1 Oscillospiraceae bacterium
GACATAAAGTCAAGCGCATTATCAACATTGCCTGTCGGAGATAAACCCGTAGCGACAGTTTTCGCAAATTCAACTGTGTTAGGATAAGGACTTGTTGAAGGATACGCATAAGTATAGAATGCCGATTCAGTTATTTGCTTTCTGTTTATAACTGAATTTATTGCTTTTCTCAAAAAAGTATTTTGCATAATCGATGATTGGTCAGAAATACTCAAAAAAACGAAATCTGTATGTCTAACAACAGAAGTGCCTCCTGAAAAAGAAGGAAGATTAGTTGTATCATCACCAGAATAATAAACATCTGTTTCCCCAGACAAAACCGAATATTTCCAAGACTCATCATCAGGAACTCTAAACAAGGAAATTGAGTTTTTGGGTGCTGAACCATAATATGATTTATTTGGATTAAAATAATAGTTGCCTTCTGAATAGTCAAAAACATATCTACCGCAACCTATTGGAGGTAATACTTTTTTATCGGAATTTTTTCTATCTCTCGAGCCACTTTTTATTATCGGAAAATCAAGCAAATTTATAAAATTAGCATCATCTTTCTTCAAGGTAAAAACGACTGTATTCCCAGAAGAATAGCATTCATTTACATTTTGAAGTTGTGAATAATATACATCGGTTTGATTTTTTGATGCAAGAGAAAACGAATCTATAACATCAGTTGCCGTAAGTGATGTTCCATCAGTAAATCTAATATCTTTTAGATCAACATAACAATGCTTATCAGAAACTTTCACACTTCTTGCAATACACAACTGCGGATTTAAATCACTATCCAATTTAACAAGCGGATCAAAAAGAAGACTTGTAAGTTGGCGGTTAAGTTTGCTTTTAGCAGAATACGGATCCAAAGAATCATTGGGATTGTATGCAAGATGAAGTTGACCTGTTCCGAGCGACATTGTGGTTGTAGTCGCAATATTAGTATGAGTTTCAACCACATCAATTGTTCCATTATCAACACAAGAAACAACACAAAGAGTCAAAACAGCCACCATGAAAACTGCGACTAATTTCCTTAACATGACAAATTCCCTTCCTGCATAAATATTTAATTTATTTTAACACATTTAAATTATAAATGCAAGTTAAAAGCAAGTTTTTTTAATAAAAAACGCACAGAGTGATTTCTCTGTGCGTTGAAATTTGTTAAACTACGGTAAATAAAGTAGGAATTGCAAATCCTAATGCCAATAAAACCGCACCAACTGCTATACGATAGTAACCAAATCCCTTGAAATCGTGCTTTTTAACAAAATTCATAAGGAATCGGATTGAAAGCATTGACACAACAAATGCAACTACCATACCAAACACAAGCAAAATGCTTTCATAACTGCTGAATGTATTACCTTTAAGGAAGTACTTTACAACTTTAAGTCCGCTAGCACCGAACATAACAGGAATACCGAGGAAGAATGAGAATTCTGCACCTGCTGTTCTTGAACAGAACAAAATCATAGCACCAAGAATCGTCGAACCTGAACGTGATGTACCGGGAATAAGCGACAAAAGTTGGAAACAACCAATTAACATTGCGACTTTAAATGTAATATCGTTAACATCGTTGAATTTGTTTGTTTTGCCTTTTCTCCAATTTTCGATTACGATGAAAAGTACACCGTAAACAATAAGTGCAATTGCAACTACCCATACATTTTTGAAGTTTTCATCAAGCCAATCGTCAAACAAAAGACCGATAACCGCAGCGGGTAAACAAGCAACAGCTCTTTTAAGCCAAAGAACAATCTTATCCATATAGCAGAATTTACCCAAAAACTTTTCAATTCCTGATGGCTTTGAATGACCTAAAACAGGTTGCTCAATCTTTTTGATGTGAAAAGGCCAAAGCTTTTTCCAAAAAATAACTACAACAGCTAAAATCGCACCAAGCTGGATTACAACATCAAACATTTCGAAAAAAGCCTCATAATGAGGATCGGTTAAATCGAAATGTTTCCAAAGATTTTGGAAAATAATCAAGTGACCAGTGCTGCTAACAGGAAGCCACTCTGTAATACCTTCAATTACGCCATAAAAAAATGTCCAAATAAAGTCTAAAATATAATTCATATCATTCTTCCTTTCAAACGATTATAACTGCCAATCTATCGGCTCTCTGCCATTGCTCACAAGAAATTCATTTGCTTTTGAAAAATGCTTACATCCGAAAAAACCATTATATGCAGATAAAGGACTCGGATGTGCCGCCTGCAAAACAAGATGATTTTTATTTGTAATAAACTTCGCTTTTGCCCTTGCAGGAGCTCCCCACAAAAGAAAAACAATTGGATTAGAGGAATCATTTAGCAAATTTATTATGTAATCTGTTAGTATCAGCCAACCAATATCTCTGTGTGAATTCGCCATTCCTGCTCTAACAGTCAGCGAGGTATTAAGCAACAAAACTCCCTGTTCTGCCCACTTTGTTAAATCACCACAATTATTTGGTTGGTCAATACCTAAATCAGATTTTTGCTCTTTGTAAATATTTATGAGTGATGGAGGTGGTTTAATTCCCTTTTGCACAGAAAAGCACAAGCCATGGGCTTGTCCTTCTCCGTGATATGGGTCTTGACCTAAAATAACAGCCTTAACATCTTTATAATCAGTCAATTTAAGAGCGTTGAAAATATCATACATTGACGGATATATAGTTTGTGTTGCGTACTCCTTTTTTAAAATTTCACGCAACTTCAAATAATAATCGCTCTCAAATTGTTCTTTCAAAAGTGTATCCCACTCGTTACCTATGTTAACCATTAAAATGTCCTGCCTTCCGACTGAACAGGTTTTTCAAAACATTTTACATTCGGATCATCACTTGATTTAATCGGCAAAATGCTCATCTTATAGTTAAAATGTGACGGCAAGCAATACTTCTCTGCCAAAGCAGGTCCGCAAGCATTAGAGCCAACACCTCTTTGCAAGTAATCTACACAAACAACTGTCTTATCTGATGAAGGCAACTCATAAGAATGCTTTGCTGATGATAGCTCTTCAACAGAATATGGTAATGCTTGGAAGTCAAATCCATTTGTAAACGAGAAAAGCAAGCCATTTCCACTTGATGTGCGTACAGCAGACCAAATTGTATTATGTCTGTTGCCATTTTCTTGAGGATAGATATAATCATACATCAAATCACGAACAGATGACTTAAATATGCCCATATATGATGCGTGATTTTTATCAATATAACTCTCACCAGGACCTAATCCAAAGTATTCAACCGAATTAAATACAGAACTCAACTGCAACATAAGTCCAAAACGAGGTAATGAAGGAGCGTGAGATGCTACATCAACAGTTGATGCGTTTTCAATACCACCATCGGGACGAATTGTCCACTTTGTATCAACATAGACAAACGGACGTCTGCCAACTGAACCGAGTGATAAACGACAAAGAATAGTAACACAGTCGCCTGATTTCTCAACTAAACAGTTATAAACACGTGGTGTGCATATATGATAACGTTCCTTTTCCCACTCTATATTGTCGTTGATATCGTTGTTAGTAGGTGCACGCATTACATTGTATTTCATCGGCACACTCATAATTTTCTTTTTCTCTACTTCAAGTGACGAGAAGCAACCATTAAATTTATCAAAAATATACTTAAATTTATCTCCCTCAATCTTGATTTCACGATCAGTTTGCTTAAATTTTATTGGCATATCTGAAAAATCTATGTAATTAAATACATTGAGAGATTTCACTTTAAGTTGTGCGAATGCAAACTCTGTTCCTGCGTCTGCATACGGGGTATCAGCCGTAAGAGTAAATGAGAATTTTACATAGCAAATTCCAGTAAGATTTGGATAATCGTAATCAATTCTTATGCGTTCGGTTCTATGTGGCGGAAGAGCCAATGAACCAAGC
>CADBMQ010000112.1 GCA_902795765.1 Oscillospiraceae bacterium
CAATCACGCTTGTTGTGTTGTACTCGCAAGCGAGGGCTATCCGAAATCCTACGAAAAGGGATATAAACTCACAATCCCCGAAAATATCAAGGATGAAGTTTATGTCGCAGGTGCGACTTTGGAAGATGGCGAACTTTATACAAACGGCGGTAGAGTTGTCGGTGTAACCGCAGTTGCCGACACGCTCGAAAATGCAATCAATCTTGCCTACGAACGAGCAAAAACTGTTGAGTTTGGCAATAAATATATGCGCTCCGATATCGGACAGAGAGCATTGAAAATTGCAGATACGAAAAGGAGTAACTAAATTGATTTACAGAATTTTTGTTGAGAAAAAATCAGGACTGGAAAACGAAGCAAACGCACTTTATTCAGATGCACGCAGTTTGCTCGGCATTGAAAAACTCGAAAAAGTGCGAGTTATCAATCGCTACGATGTTGAAAATATTGACAAAGAGTTGTTCGACTACTCGGTGAAAACTGTTTTTTCCGAACCGCAACTTGACAACGCAACCGAGTCGGTTGATTTAGACGGTGCGACAGTTTTTGCGGTTGAGTTTTTGCCAGGTCAGTTCGACCAACGTGCAGACTCGGCGGCACAATGTATCCAAATCATCTCACAGTCGGAGCGACCGCTCATTCGCTCGGCAAAGGTGTATGCCCTCTATGGCGAGTTGACCGCAGATGATGTTGAACAGATTAAAAAGTATGTAATCAACCCCGTTGAGGCTCGTGAAGCGTCACTCGAAATGCCCGAAACTCTCGTTGCCGAATACGATATTCCGACAACAGTTGAAACACTTGACGGCTTTTTGTCGCTCGACCGCAACGGCCTTTCGCAGTTTGTCAAAGACTATTCACTCGCAATGGACGCAGACGATATTGAATTCTGTCAGCAGTATTTCAAGTCGGAAAACAGATGCCCGACTATAACTGAAATTCGAATGATAGATACATATTGGTCGGACCACTGCCGTCATACCACATTTCTTACAATTATTGACGATGTGAAATTTGAGGACGAGCTTTTGCAAAATGCGTGGAAAGACTATATGGATACACGCAAACAGCTCGGCAGAACAAAGCCGATTTGCCTTATGGACTTGGCAACGATTGCCGTTAAATATCTTAAAACACAGGGCAAACTTGATAAACTTGACGAGTCCGAGGAAATCAATGCTTGTACTGTTAAAATTGACGTAGATGTAGACGGAGTTAGCGAGCCGTGGCTCTTGCTCTTTAAAAATGAAACCCACAACCACCCGACAGAAATTGAGCCGTTTGGTGGTGCGGCAACTTGTATCGGCGGTGCAATTCGTGATCCATTGTCGGGCCGTTCGTATGTTTACGGCGCTATGCGTGTGACAGGTGCGGCAGATCCGTTGAAGCCTGTTAAGGACACGATTAAGGGCAAACTTCCTCAGAGAAAAATCGTAACAACTGCTGCGGCAGGTTACTCGTCCTACGGCAACCAAATCGGACTTGCGACAGGCATTGTAGACGAAATTTTCCACGATGGCTATGCGGCAAAACGTATGGAAATCGGTGCAGTAATCGCAGCAGCACCTGCTTGTAATGTCCGCAGGGAAGTACCTGCTGCCGGTGATGTAGTTATTTTGCTCGGTGGTAGCACAGGCCGTGATGGTATCGGTGGTGCGACAGGTTCTTCAAAGGCTCACGATAGCCATTCGGTTGAAACTTGTGGCGCACAGGTTCAAAAGGGTAATGCACCCGAAGAACGCAAACTTCAACGTCTTTTCCGTAACGCAGATGCTTGCCGTATGATTAAGCGCTGTAATGACTTCGGTGCAGGTGGTGTTTCGGTTGCAGTCGGCGAACTCGCAGACGGACTTGAAATCGACCTCAACGCAGTTCCGAAAAAGTATGACGGACTTGACGGCACAGAACTTGCAATCAGCGAATCGCAAGAGCGTATGGCAGTTGTTGTCGAGCCGAAAGATGTTGACGGATTTTTAGCACTCGCAAAAGAAGAAAACTTGCAAGCTTGTGTTGTTGCAAAGGTAACTGAATTGCCAAGACTTGTTATGAATTGGAACGGCAAGAAGATTGTTGATATCAGCCGTGAGTTTCTTAATTCAAACGGCGCTGAAAAACATATCGACATCTCTCCTGCAAAACTCGAAGACTATAATAAGACAGTTTCGGGTGGATTTATTGAAAACTATACCGCATTGGCAGATGACCTTAATATCTGCTCAAAACGTGGTTTGTCCGAGCGATTTGACTCGACAATCGGTGCAGGAACTGTGCTTATGCCTTTCGGTGGTAAACACCAACTCACACCAATTCAAGCAATGGTGCAGAAAATTTCGGTCGAGAAAAAGCACACAGACGACTGTTCGCTTATGGCGTGGGGTTACAATCCGTTTGTAACCGAAAAAAGCCCGTATCACGGTGCATACCTTGCAGTTGTTGAGTCAGTTTGTAAACTTGTCGCAACAGGTGCGAAATTTGAAGATGTTTATCTCACATTCCAAGAGTACTTCGAGCGTCCCGAAAAGGACGCAAAGCGTTGGGGTAAGCCACTTGCAGCGTTGCTTGGTGCATTCGAGGCACAAAAGGCTCTCGGCATCGGCTCAATCGGTGGTAAGGATTCGATGAGTGGCTCGTTTGAAGATTTGGATGTTCCGCCAACTCTCGTTTCGTTCGCTGTAACGACTGACAAGATTAAAAACATCGTATCTCCCGAATTCAAGTCGGCAAACAGCCGAGTTGCACTCATAAAACCCGACTATGACGAAAACGGCTTGCCGAATACACAGTCACTTTTCGATACATTTGAAAAGGTTACCTCGCTTATGCGTGACGGTAAAGCTTTGTCGTGCTACACAATCGGTCTCGGCGGTATCGCAGAGGCAGTTATGAAGATGGCATTCGGTAATGCAATCGGATTTGAGTATGACGAAAGTGTTGATGTTGACACAATTTTCGGATATAACTATGGTGCGTTCCTTGTCGAACTTCAAGATTGCGACTATGGTATCACAATCGGTAAAACAACTGCAAATGGCAAAATTTCTCGTGGCAGCGAGAGTGTTGAACTCGAAAAATTGCTCGGCATTTACGAAGACAAGTTAGAGAGCGTTTACAGTTGCAATATCGAGGACGCAAAAACTCCGCTTAAAAACTTCGAATACAAGGCGACTGAATACCCGACACCTGCTATCAAAGTTGCTCGTCCGAAGGTGCTTATTCCTGCGTTTCCGGGTACAAACTGCGAATACGATAGTGCGAAAGCCGTTCGTGATGCAGGTGCAGAGCCTGAAATCATCGTAATCAATAACCTTAACGCAGACGGCATTAAGTCGAGCGTTCAGCGTTTTGCAGACGAACTCAAAACTGCTCAAATGGTGTTTATCCCGGGTGGTTTCTCGGGTGGTGACGAGCCAGACGGAAGTGGTAAGTTTATAACTGCGTTCTTCCGTAATGCCGCTATCAAAGACGGCGTGACCGACTTGCTCGAAAATCGTGACGGACTTATGTGCGGTATCTGTAATGGTTTCCAAGCACTTGTGAAACTTGGACTCGTGCCGTATGGTAAGATTATCGATACAGATGAAAACTGCCCGACACTCACATATAACAAAATCGCACGTCACCAATCTCGTATCGTTCACACAAGAATTGCGTCAAACAAGTCTCCGTGGCTCAGAAAAACACAGGTTGGCGAAGTTTATACTGTGCCGATTTCACACGGCGAAGGCAGATTTTATGCGTCGGAAGAAATGGTTTTGAAACTCGCAGAGAACGGACAAATTGCAACGCAGTATGTTGACCTTGACGGCAACGCAACCGCAGATGTTCACTTCAACCCGAACGGCTCAATTTATGCAGTTGAGGGTATCACATCTCCCGACGGCAGAGTGCTTGGTAAGATGGGACATAGTGAGCGTATTGGCGACGGACTTTATAAGAACGTTGTCGGTGAGTATGACTTGCAGATGTTCAAATCCGCAGTTGAGTATTTTAAATAAGACTTGTTGAATGTCACACTCCCTGTTAGTTCGCTGATGGGGAGTGTTGTTATATTCAAAACCACCACCGCATACACTTGTGTGAGGTGGTTTAATGTTTTATGTCGCAAGTCAAATCAACTACTGCGGAAATAATCCGTTCAAAATAATCTTTCACAAGCTTTTCCCGACAAAACGAGCGGACAAGCCGACTGATGACGGCTACAAGCAAGTGACCATACGCACATATAAAGGCAAATGCAATGTGGCGAGAGTGAATAAATCGCTCGCACCGATACACCGACGAATGATTGTCCCGAAATCGCTTAAAGAACTCGGAGTTGTCGGCTTTAATTCGGACGGCTACATAAGAGGAGTGCTTTTCAATACGGCAATGTATATGATACAAAGCACGGGTGCGAGTCCACGAGAACTCGAAGTGTCTGTAATCGACCCTAACGGTGCATTTGTTATGCGTTCCCGTCAACTGCTCGAAAACATCGGCACAGTTATAATCTACACCGACCGCCAAGACAAGTACCGAGCGGTATCAGACGACAATTTGACGCTCTACGGAGCAGACTTCGTGATTGCACCGAGAGAGCATAAGCAAATACAAGGCGAGTTTGTCGTGTCGCCAACCGAAACACCTCCGTGCATTTATGCAGGAAACGAGCGTTTCGAGTTGGACGAAGACTCGTTCACCCTTGCTACGGGATTTTCTCGAATAGTGCCTGACGGCATAAGTCAAGCCGACTATGCAGCCGCACTTGCGATATTTGGTGGGCAATCCCGACTAATGCGAATAAAATCGCAGACAATACGGCATCAAAACGAAATCATAATGGTTGCAATGCAAGGCAAATCTGTTGACAATACGGGCATTTTGTGATAATATTAGTGTAAATATTACGAAAGGTACGGTTTGATTTTATGGACGAACCTTTGCCCGCAGACCGATGTTGCAAACAGGGTGAACGAGAATGCCGTTAATTTTTAAAATTGCGTTGTTGCTCGTGCTTATTTTAGTAAACGCTTTCTTTGCAATGAGCGAAATCGCAGTCGTGTCGATGAGCGAAATGAAAATTAAAAAACTCGCAGACGCAGATAATAAAAAAGCGAAAAAACTTTTAAAACTAACGTTCGACTCGGCAGGATTTCTTGCTACAATTCAAGTCGGTGTAACTCTTGCAGGATTTTTGACTTCTGCATCTGCATCGCAGAACTTCGCAGATATGCTGAACGGTTCAATCTCGAATTTGATTGGCGTAACAACTGCGACAGGTCAGTCTGTTGTAAGAGCAGTATCGGTTGTAATTATCACACTAATAACTTCTTATTTCTCGCTCGTTCTCGGTGAACTCGTGCCAAAGCAAATCGCACTCCGTTATAGCGAACAAATCGCACTTCGTGTGTCGGGATTTTTGCTCGGATTTAAGAAGGTTATGAAACCGATTGTGTTCGTGCTTACAAAATCAACCAACCTTGTGACTCGAATTTTCCGCATCAAACCGCAAGACGGCAACGATACCGTGACGGAAGAGGATATTCTTATGATGGTTGACGCAGGCGAGGAAGTCGGTGCGATTGAAGAGAGTCAGGCGGATATGATTAACAACATATTCGAGTTTGACGATATTGATGTTGGCGATGTTATGCGTCATCGAACCGAAGTTTCTGCAATCGAAATCACGGCATCACTTCAAGAGGCAGTCAACACTGCAATCGAAGAAGGTTATTCGAGAATACCTGTTTTTGAAGATGACCTTGATAATATAGTCGGCATTCTTTATGTCAAAGACTTGCTTCGTTTTGTCGGCAGAATGGTGCCGAAAGGTGCAGCCCTGCGTGATATTATGCGACCTGCATACCACGTTCCCGAGTATAAGCGTTGTGGCGAACTCTTTAAAGAAATGACCGAAAAGCGCATACAAATGGCGGTTGTCGTTGATGAATACGGTGGAACTGCGGGAATTGTAACGCTTGAAGATTTGCTTGAATCCATTGTCGGAAGTATTCAGGACGAGTATGATGACGAGGAAGAAGATATTAAAGTTGTGAATGAAAATACGTTCACAATAGACGGCACTTGTGATATTGACGAAGTCGAGGATATGCTCGACACAAAGTTACCCGATGGCGACTACGATACGCTTGGTGGAATGATTATGTCGATACTCGGCAGAATTCCGAAGAAAGGTGAACAACCGTTTGTCGAAGTTGCGGGATTTAAGTTTACTGTGCTTAATGTCGAAGAAAAGAGAATAGGTTCGGTGCGTGCTGAAAGACAGCCGTTGCCTGAAAATATTAACAACTGAATAAAGTCAGTCGCAGTATTCCTGACTTAAATTAAAACAAGAGAGGTTTTTTACTATGAAAACAAAATCGGTACAGAATTTGGTACAAGGTGCGCTTATCGCTGCATTGTATGCTGTTCTAACGCTAACAGTTGCTCCGTTGTCGTTTGACTTCGGAATACAACTTCGCCTGTCGGAAGCATTGTGCGTTCTGCCTTTGCTAACACCTGTTGCAATTCCCGG
>CADBMQ010000113.1 GCA_902795765.1 Oscillospiraceae bacterium
ATATATCATGTATAATTTATGAAAGCCATTAAAGGAGTAAATTATGAAGCATTATCGCGATGAATACGAAGGTCAAATTGAGTTTTATACTCGTGTTGGCATAAGTCCTGATTTATCACATAATACAGACGGTGTTGATAGGGGTAATCTGTATGAGAATAAGCTTGATATTAGAAATATTTATAAAGTGTTATCACAGGCAATAAAATATGCCTCGCGTATACGCATTCGCGGCGAGAAATTACCCGCTAACATTGTCCTTAATGACAGAACTGGTTTTATTGCAAAGTGCAAGATAATTGACGGCATCTTCAAACTGCTTGAAGATGCCGTTGAATTCTTTACTGTCACGGAACACGGTGCGGGCATCGTCGCTGAATACGACGATTTTGGTCGTGTGGGCACACTGATCGGAAAGGAGCAGGGCAAGGTTTGTGTAAATATCATCGTTCTTCTGCGTCATGCAGAGCGCACGGTATTTTTCAGTACCGAATTCCACGCCGTAACGCTTAAAGGCGATTTCGGCGGCATCGAAAGTCAAATCTTGTTCAAGAGAGCGTATTTCCTCAAAGGTATCGCCATCGCTGTCTTTTATCATTTGACGAATTTGTTCGGGAGAGACGGGAACGCTGGACGTGCCTTGACGAACATATACGCCGCTCGGCTTCAATCCTTTTCCTTTGAGATAGTACGGTTTGTTACTGCCTTCGCTCACGGTAATACGGACTACCTTGTTTTCCTGCACGATAAAGCGCACGAACATCGTGACATCCGGCATGATAGCGTCACGGATGCCATTGGTAATGCGAGTGTATTCGTTATCTACATCGGTCAGACCGACGGCGTTTCCGTCATTATCTATTCCGACATACACAATGCCTCCGTCCGTATTGGCAAAGGCAATGACCTCTTTATAGATTTCTTCGGTAAACCCCGATTTGAATTCAATATTCTCGGTCTCAAAATTCATTGGAACGCCTCCTTACAGTTGTTCTTACTATACTACATTATATATTATACTCAAAAAATTCGTTTTTTCAAAAAAGAAAAAGCGGAGTCGAAGCCCCGCTTTCCGTTAGGCATAAATGAGTTCATTGTTGACGATTTTCGATGCTTGCGTTCGGACAGTATTCATACGCCGTACCCACTCCATTTGGTCAGTGGCTTTGAGTGCTTCCGTGATGCCGTCACGCTCGGCAAGTTGCCTTACTAACTGAGAAAACATATCCTCCGCCTGCTTGTTAATGTCGGCAAGGTATTCGTGAAGCGTTCCTTTTGTTTTCATCACACAAATCGTTGACAGCTGGTTCCGTTTCAAGTGGTTATAATGGTGAATTCCCCATAAACCGATACCTTTCAAATCCTCTTGCATACTTTCGCCCTCCCTTCTTTCCAATGAAAACTTTGAAACATCTACAACACCCGCATACTCATTAAGTATGTTACGGAACACATACCGTTCGATATAGCCGTCGTTATAAAGTTGCTCGATCAGTTTCAGCGCCGCAAAAGACAGTTTCGGATCTTTCTTTGCTTGTTCAATGTTGAATTAATTTTCTTGGTTTTTCATAGTGCAATCTTCCTTTGCGATACCATTGTACTGCGAAATCCAGCAAAAGAAAAATGTGCGATTATGACAATGACGACAACTTTTTGCTTCACCTGAAAAGGGAATAATTTCACTTTTTTGCTATTATTCACTTTTGAAAAACGAAATATCTTTAAGCATTCTATTTGCAAGGCTTTTCTTAAAATCACACTTGTGGAGTGACGACGAATTATGATTAAAAATCCGACCAAAATTCATGTCGTCAAAAAACAATGACGACACAGCCGACGACATAAACCGGTGAAACAGTTGTTTTTTGCCGTTTTTAAGGGGGTGCGAAAAAATTTACGAAACGGCTCAAAATCGTGCTACTATTCACTTTAATTCCTATCATTCTTCGGAATTGTTGCACAAAGGCAATTTACGGGAGATTTCAGGTCAAAAATGACCTGCTTTTTGACGACGAAAAAACGACAAGATCTGAAAAACACCACGAAAAACCCACTTTTTCTCATGAGAATTGTTGCAAAAATCGGGAAAATCCAGTGAGGGCTAAATGCATAGCTGGAAGATGTGTTCCCATAGTTCGGGGTGTCGTGGACAAATACGAGCTAAATTTATATAAAACAATTGATAAACTGCGGGCAGTTGCTTTATGCAGTTACCCGCAGAATTTTAACACAGAAAGGTTAAACTATTATGGATACTTTTATAAGCAGAACAGATATAGACACAGAACATATATTAAAAAAGGAAATCGGATGTAGTAAAGTAACTATTATGTTTGCAAAAGAACCGTCACCTGATACCGAAAACACCATAATAAATATGCTTATGAGCAGTTATGAAAACCGAATGAGGTTACTCCAAAATAATATAGTAAATTAACGATATTTACGCTGGACTTTTAAAAAGTTTACGGTATTATTGTTTTAGAAAAAAGGTGGTGTTTAAAATGACAAGAGTAAATACATTGTACCGAGTATCAACGAAAGGTCAGGTCGATAAAGACGACATACCGATGCAGAAGAAAGCCTGTCACGAATTTGCAGATAAGATGGACGGATGGGTAATAATCAAAGAATACTATGAAAAGGGAGTATCGGGATTTAAAGTATCGGCAGAGGAAAGGGACGCAATACAGGATTTAAAAGCATCAGCAGAGCGCAATGAGTTTGACGTTCTGCTGATTTTTATGTTCGACAGATTGGGTAGACGGCAAAACGAAACGCCGTTTGTAGTTGAATGGTTCACACAGCACGGAATAGAGGTGTGGAGCGTTCAGGAAGGACAGCAAAGATTTGAAAACGAAGCTGATTACCTTATAAACTATATGCGGTATTGGCAGGCAAACGGCGAAAGCCGTAAAACCTCAACCCGTGTGAAAACTCGCCTTAAACAATTAACCGAAGAAGGTCGGTATACAGGCGGAGTACCACCGTTTGGGTATAAGTTGGTAAAGTCGGGTGAAGTCAACAAAAAGGGTAGAGAACTCAAAGAACTCGCCATCGATGAGTTTGAAGCGCCGATTGTCAGAGAAATATTCGATAAAACACTTAACGAGGGTTACGGTTCTTACCAAATGTCTGAATATCTAAACAGCAGAGGAATACGCACACATAACGGCAGTCTGTTTCAATGTGTTACAATTAACCGAATGCTCAAAAACAAACTATATTGTGGGTATTATGTTACAAAGTCTGCAATATCTCCGCATATAGAGTCAATACAAATCATAGACGAACCTGTATTCGACCAAGTACAGATGATAGTAAAACAGCGGTCAAGGAAAAACGATGAAAAACAGCAAATCGCAAAGAACACAAAAGGGAGAGCATTGTTATCGGGAAATATATATTGCGCCCATTGTGGTAAGTTATTAAATACAACAAGCCATGAAGATGTTTATATCAACAAAGAAGGCAAAGAACACCGCAATCGCCGTGTAAGCTATATTTGCAGCGGTAAAGCTATGAAACGCAGTTCTTGCAACGGACAGGGAACATATGTTGCACGAAAAATTGATGACGTTGTATTGGAAATAATGAGAGGATACTTCAAACAAATAAAACAGACACCAAAAACAGTCGCTATTGAGAAAAAGTACAAACAGCATATAAGCGATGTTAAAAAGCAACTGAAAACCATAGAATCCAATATAGAAAAAGACCGCGGTAAACTGCATGGATTGACAGATTAAATAGGCAACGCCTTGTTGGGAGAAAGCAAGTTTTCGCTCGAAGTGCTTTCAAACGCCATAGAAAAGACCAAAAACCGTATACTTGAAATGCAACAGAAACAAATCGATATTGAGAAACAACTTGAAAACGAACAAGATACAATAAGCAAAATAGACTATTGCTACGAACAGTTCAAATCCTGGGCGGACGAGTTTGAAGATATGTCGCTCGAACGCAAAAAGATGGTCGCCTGCCGATTGTTCAAAGAAATCAAAGTCGGTAGAGGTTATGAGATTACAGTTGTTACAGATGTGACTTATGGACAGTTTATCGGGGTGTAGGTTATATTGCATTATTTGTTGATGACACGAAATAAAATATTTCATGTAAAAAAATAAAAATATAACTTATATTTTAAGAAGAAAGAAAAGAAGTTAACTTCATGTTTTGTAAAAAATAGTATTAAATATGTAAATTATGCCAAAATAGTGTTAATTAAGCCATTTTTATGTTGTTGTGCAGTAATTATGTTATAATAAAGATGCGATGGTGCAAGGATAATAAAACTAAGCAAGTAATTAGGTTATCTATGAAAAACATAAAAGGAGATAGTAATTATGAGTGTTTTTTTTTTTTTTTTTTATTTGATAAAAAGAAGGTCTAAAGATAAAGATTTACCACCGTATCGTACTGAGTTTATGAGGGACAGAGATAGAATACTGTATGCGACAGCGTTTAGGAGATTGGCTGGTAAAACACAAATATATACGGTTGGGACAGATGATCATAAAAGGAATCGATTGACACATACATTAGAAGTCGCACAAATATCACGAACCATCGCAAGAGCGTTGGAACTTAATGAGGATTTGGCTGAATCCATAGCTCTTGCTCATGATTTTGGTCATACTCCGTTTGGACACGCTGGTGAAAGAATGCTTCAAGAAATCATGGTTCCTGAATCAAATTATGTTAAATGTTCACCATTCTATAAAAATAAAGCAGAGAAAATTAAGAATGAATTTGAAAGAGAATGCAACGAGAAAAAATCAGAAACGTATTACAACTATGCTTTTGGATTTAAACATAATTTCAAGCTGATATTTTATTTGAAAATGCACCTTATTTAGTATCCATGTCATCTGTAAATCTATATGAACTAGTCACAGAGAATTATATTAACGATACGGTTCAAGATGTTTTATATATGCCTACTCCTGGCATTGAACCAACGATTGGCGTTATAGATACACTTTTTGATAAGCGAGTGTATTTTAATGAATGGGTAGAATATCATGAAATGGTTGATGAAGCTATCCCAAAACAACAAACAGATTATAATCATGGTACGGCTGTTTCGTCAATTATTGTGGATGGTCCTCGACTTAATCCTTGGTTAGATGATGGTTGTGGTAGATTTAAAGTGCGGCATTTTGGCGTTGCTTGCGGTGCTCAATTTTCGTCTTTTACTATTATTAAGCAAATAAAACGCATTATTGCTGAAAACAAAGATATTAAAGTCTGGAACCTGTCACTTGGGAGTGATAAGGAAATTAATGATAATTTTATTTCTGCTGAAGCTGCGGTACTAGATAAAATACAATTCGAAAACGATGTTATATTTGTAATTGCAGGAACCAATAAACCCAATAGTTTAGTTGAAAAAATAGGTTCTCCAGCAGATTCAATAAATAGTTTAGTTGTAAATGCAATAACAAAAAGTGGATTATCAACTAATTATTCGAGAAAAGGACTTGCTCTTTCTTTCTTTGCAAAACCTGATGTGAGTTATTACGGTGGCAGTAAAGAACAATATATTACTGTATGTGAACCTCTGGGTGCTGCAAGTGTTGCGGGTACTTCATATGCTGCGCCATGGATAGCAAGGAAAATGTCATATTTAATAGATGTGCTGGGTTTAAATAAATAAATTGAAAAAGCACCAAACAATTGAAGTGAGCCAAAAATGTTGACAAATTATGTTTAAAGGTTCAAAATAGAAGAAATAAAACCGAAATAAGAGAAAAAGACAAAAACTCTCCCAGCTGTGATTTTAATGATTACAGCGGGAGAGTTTTATAATAGAAAAGCCAAAAGCCACCTCAAAAATGAGAGGTGGCTTTGAATATAGTAAGGTAAGTATTATCCTTTTAGTACCAAAATAAGCAACGCGTTGACATCAAGTATATCCACTTTTCCGTCACCGTTAATATCGGTAACACGCATATCGCCTGTTTGCCCTTTCTGAACCAATCCGAGCAATAATTGAATATCTATAACATTGATTTCACCATCGCCGTTAATATCGCCTTTTTTAATCGGCTGTGTTCCTGAGGTTGTTGTGGTAGTAGTGGTAGTGGTAGTGGTAGTGGTAGATGTTGATGTGGTTGTGGTTGTGGTGGTTTCGGGTGATGATGACGCATAAAGATAAATATCGCTTATTGTAACATCTATTCGACCGCCTGTGATATATAAATTCAAATCTTTACCCGAAATAGGATTAAGAGAGGAAAACGGTACAGTTACGGTTTGTGTTCCGCCTGTAATATCAAATGACATTTTATTATCATCGTTTCCGACACAAACCTTAATTCTGGTAGCGGCGTTTTCGCTGTTAGCGGTTAAATTAAATGTAATTCCGTCATAGCCCGCAAAACTGTTGCTCCACGAATTTACCACTCTGTTTGATGTTGCGTTTCCGCTTAATATTATACTGTTTTGCGGTTTGGTAGCCGTTACGGATACTAGCGAATAATTGGTATTAACATCCCAATCTATCAGCAATTTATTGCCTGTCGGAGCTTGGGTGGACTTTGTGGTAGTAGTGGTAGTGGAAGATGTTGAGGCTGACGAGCCTGTCGGGGTGGTTGTTTTTTTAGTGGTGGTTGTCGTAGGACGCACGGGGGAAGAAGTGTCGGTCATAATTTGTATGATTTTATCAAGCTCGGCATTGGTGAGCTGCTCATCTCCGTCGGCATTTAAGCCGAGCAGATAATTGCGGGTTTTTTCCTGGAATGAATTTCCCGCCGTGTTGAATTTTATTTTGTTCAGATAATCGTCTACACCCGTATAATTTACGCCGCCAACATTCGCGAAGTTTGTAAATAAATAATCAAGACGGCAATCCGCTTCGCTAACTCCGCAAAGCGCGTTGATAAGGAATGAAATCATTCCCGTTCTGTCCTTGCCTGCCTGACAGTGATAGAAAATCGGGTAATTTTTTTCGTCTGCGAGCAACTTGAAAATTTTAACAACCATATCGGGGTTTTTGTATCCGTTGCTTAGCATAGGACGATGATAATAGTTTACACCACTGCCTAAAGGACTGACGGTAATGTTGCCTGACTGCGAGGATGTACGGAAGTCTATTTCAGATTTTACGCCCAACTCATTAAGCATCACATTTTTACCGCTGTCGGAGATAGAAGCGATGCCTTTGTCGTTATTTAACTGTGCGGTTCTGAAGATAAGTCCTTGCTTAACCCTTTTACCGTTGACCGTTGCCCAGCCGCCGAGGTCACGGCAGTTGCTCACACCGTCAATTTTGAGATTGCGCGGCGCAACATTTTCGGTGGTAAACGAGGCTTGCGGGCTTGTGTAAGAGCCTGCCGACACAGTCCAATAGTATTTTGTTCCTACCTTCAGATTGTAAACCGAAAGACTTGTCGAGTTGCTTGTATAGGTAAGCGGATTGGACATATCGTTTTTCTCACTGATTTTAAGCGTGTAACTTCTTGTCGAAATAGTGGAAGTCCATTTAAACTGCACGGGAAGGGGATAAGAATCCTTATTGTTTTCCGTGCGGAACGAGCCAAGCTCTTTAAGTGTGGCGGTGGTTCCGTCCATATACTGCTTTTGCAAATCGGTGTGAAGAACAACATTATCACCGAGATCTGCGGGAGTTATGCTTCCGGATTCCGCAATGACCACAGGAGTAGCCAAAGCGGCAACTGCAATTATAAGTGATAATGCTATTGCTGAAATCTTTTTAATTTTCATATCAAACAAATCCTTTCATAACTGTTTATTATTCAATATTTTGGTTAACAATGCCCGAAATTAAAGCGTTGTACTACATTTTGTCGCCTATTTCTCTATGTATATAATAAAAGAAAAAATACTTACTTTCAATTGCAAATATTTTGTGTTTTTATTGCAGATAGCTTACTAAAGTGTACATATTGCATAAAATTAAACTTGATTTTTGTTTTTGAATATAGTAAAATAGAATTACGGAGGCTGATTATTATGATTATTGATATGCTGAGATTTTTGCAAATTGATTTGCACGCATTTTATTTGAAGCGTAACGGAAAAGGGAAATATAAATATACTCAAATGCCGGGTAACTTTCATATCTATATTTTTCTTTCGGGATATACTGAAGTGTATTGCCAAAACTCGGTTTATGTTGCGAAGCCGAACGATGTTTTGATTTTGAATAATTCCGAAAAGTGTACACTTGAACATAATGGCAGACCGAGTGAGATTATATTTATTTCTTTTAATCCGACAACATTCAGAAATATTGACGATAGTATGGATTTGTTGAAACCGTTTGAGTGGTCAGACAGAATGAAAATTATGAATGATGCACTCAGCCAAACCGACTTTTTGAATGCGAGGGCAAGCTTGATGAATAATCTGTTTACCCACAAAAGCAGAGCGTTTATTTTTTCCGATGTGTTGCGAATGCTTTGCTGTATTTACGATGTTTATGTTAATTTTTCCGGCGGAACGGCGACAGACGAGGCAAATAAATTTACGCAGATTGTCAGTTATATTGACGAGCATATTACCGAGAAAATCACACTGCAGGATGTTGCCGATAATGTGTATATTTCAAAATCGACAATCCAAAAGCTGATTAAAAATATTTCCCGAAAAACATTCAGCGAGCTTGTTCGGGAAAAACGATTTGCGAAAATCGACAGGCATATCCGCTCATCCGGTTTTTCGCTTGAAGAAATCGCCAAAAACTGCGGATATAATACATATTCGTCGTTTTATCGTGACTATAAAAAGGTATATGGCATCTCGCCTATCGAGATGAGAAAAAACACTTACAGAAAGCGTGATAAATAAGAAAAACAATAAGGGTTAAACACACACCCCTCGCGGGGTGTGCTTTTTTATTATATATCTATTGTAGCATAACAATGGATCAAAGTCAATAAAGTAGACAAGAAAAATTAGTAAAAAAGTTCTTCGGCATAGGATGGGGATAAGCCATTATTATGTGAATGTGTTCTGAAAGAATTATAAAAGCCGTTTATATATTTAAAAACAGAAAGTTTTAAATCGTCAAAGGAAGAGTAAGGTCTGCGGTCTGTCTCTTCCTTTTTCAAATATTTGAAAAAGGACAGATTTTATATCGTTGAAGAAAAACTTCCGGCAGTTGATTTAGTTCGTAAGGCGTCGTTACAGAAAATCGAAAAAACGGAAACATCTGGTAGTAATACTATACACTTTCCAGAGCGCATGACTGTTAATCATGATGTCACTGGTTCGAGCCCAGTTGGGGGAGCCACTAAAAAGCACTTGCAAAAGCAAGTGCTTTTTTTACCTTTTTTGATTGAGTTGTATAGTAACCAACGATAAAAATATTGATTATTTCTTCTATTTAGTAACCTCTTATGGTATAATAATGTCAACAAATTGAAATTTGTTGTGCGAAAAGAGAATGTGAAAGGGGATTTATTGTGGCAAATGTTATAACGGGCATTAGAATTGTTTGTGCATTTGGTTTAATTTTTTGTCCGACCTTTTCACTGTGGTTTTATCTGTTTTATATTGTCGGCGGTATCAGCGATGTGCTTGACGGAATTTTTGCGAGGCATTTTGGGAAAGAAACAAGGTTTGGTGCGCAGTTTGATACAATTGCTGACACCGTTTTTGTTGTGATTGCTATAATAAAAGTAGTGCGAGCGATATATATCCCGATGTGGCTAATCATCTGGATTGTCGGCATTGCGGTCATCAAATGCATCAACATTATCAGCGGATTCGTTATTTATAAACGATTTTTTCTGAACATACAGTTATGAACAAAATATGCGGTGTACTTTTGTTTGCAATTCCGATTTGTATTGGCAAATTTTCGTGGCAAGCTGCTCGGATTTTAATAATACTGACTTGTTTTGCTGCAACATTTGCTGCTGTTCAGGAAGGACATTATATCCGCATCGGAAAAGAAATCAGTTAGATAAATCATAATTTGCAAAAAATTCTCAAATTTAGAGTTTTATATTTCCTAAAAAAGGCTCATCTCGAAAGAGGTGGGCCTTTTGTTTTTATGTTGATTTTTGAATTATCCAATGTTATAATGAAAGAAAAACAGGCGGATTATAATATGAATAGAATTGAAAGTTTTACAATAAATCATTTAAAACTCGAATCGGGATTGTATGTTTCAAGACGAGAT
>CADBMQ010000114.1 GCA_902795765.1 Oscillospiraceae bacterium
AGCATTTCGTTGAAAGTTGAGTTGAACTTTTCTGCCGCAGACACGACAAGAACACTATACACACGCTGTTGTAAACTCAAACTAACTCCCCCTTTCCTTTATTTTCGTATCAGTTTAATTTTTGCAATAGATATCGAGAATAGTGGCAGGAATATGCTCACGAACAAACTCGCTGCCAATGGCAACATTACGAGCAGATTCCATAGTCTCGGGCAATTTATCAAACTTCGACAAGGTTTCTTTATCCGCCTTAAACAAGTTTATATCGCAATTTTCGGGCAGTTTAAGGTCGTTTTCAATTCCGTAAAGTCCTGCATAAATAAGAAGTGTGAACGCAAGATACGGATTTGCCATCGGGTCGGGCGAACGAAGCTCTGCTCGTCTGTACTCGCCGACTGCGGCAGGTATTCTGACAAGTTGAGAACGGTTTTGTGCCGACCATGAAATGTAGCGAGGCGCTTTATTAGAGCCAAAGCGCTTGAATGACTCATCAGTCGGATTTAAGAATGCGGTAATATCCGAAACCTTGCTCAATACGCCTGCAATCATAGATTCGAGTTTATCCGAGCCGTCATCTGACTTCACCGACATATTGATATGAAAACCGTTGCCCGGCTTGTTTTCAAGCGGTTTCGCACCAAAATCAACATAAATTCCGTTGCGATAACTAACGATTTTAACAACATTTTGGAAGGTTATCGTATTATCAGCGGCAGACAAAGCGTCTGAATAACGAAAATCAATCTCGTTTTGACCCGGTCCCTCCTCATGGTGTGAGCTTTCGGGGCGAATGCCCATAAGTTCAAGTGTCAAGCAGATTTCACGGCGGATATTTTCGCCCTTATCTTCGGGCGCAATATCCATATAACCTGCCTTGTCATACGGAGTTTTAGTCGGGTTTGCGTTTTCGTCAAGCTCGAACAGATAAAACTCCTGCTCTGCACCGAACGAGAACGAATATCCCTTATTTTTCGCATCTTCAACAGCCGTTTTCAAAAGCTTTCTTGTGTCACACTCGAACGGAGTGCCATCAGGATATGAAATATCCGAGAACATACGAACAACCTTGCCATGTTCGGGACGCCAAGGAAGAAGTGTCAGCGTTTCGGGGTCGGGATGAAGCAACAAATCCGACTTCGCTTCGTCCCCAAAGCCTGCAACTGCGGACGCATCAAAAGCAATGCCGTATTCAAACGCACGAGGCAGCTCGTTCGGCATAATAGATATATTTTTTTGTTTTCCGAAAACGTCACAAAAAGCAAGACGAATAAATTTAACGTCCTCTTCTCTGACATATTGCAGTACCTCTTCTTTTGAATACTTCATAGCGTTTACCTGCTTTCTAACTAATTCGCAACGTACATTTGTTTGTACGGATTTTTGCTATCGGGAGTTACAACTGTGAAAGTCGAGCTGAGCAGTTCATCAACATCATAACCGAAAATCTCACAATATTCCGAGAGATGGTTTTTGAGTTCATCAACATCAGAACCGACAACCTTTTTTATCGAAACCTGATTCGGAAAATTCAAATCTGCACAATCACCACGCAGATACATCTTTCCTCCGTGCATACCTGTGCATGGGAAGTTGCCGACAATTCGCTTATCGTCTGCATTCATACCAAGCACGATTATAACACCGCCTGCCTGATACTCGCCAAGGAAGCTTCCTGCAACTCCACCGATAACCATAACGGGGACTTTTTCCTTGTAGGCTTTCATATGGATACCTGCACGGTAACCTGCGTTACCTTGAACGAAAATCTTACCGCCACGCATAGCGTAGCCTGCGGCATCGCCGATATTGCCGTGAACGACAATTTCGCCCTCGTTCATAGTGTCACCGACTGCATCCTGTGCGTTGGCATTTACAGTAATGTTAGCACCGTTTAAATATGCACCGAGTGCATTGCCAGGCACACCTTCGATTGTGATATTTTTCTCCGACATACCTGCTGCGATAAATCGCTGACCACAGCAGTTATCGAGTGTGCAATCAACTCCGCTTTCACGGATTTTGTCGTTGATTTCCTTATAACCTAAATCTTTAACATCGATTACCATAATATTATACCACACCTCCGAACTTTTTTCTACGGGTTTTTGCAGAAAAAGCAGTATAAGTTGCAACTTTTTTGAGCGTTTCAAAATCTATTGAGTCAAGCGGAGTTTTCTCACGAATAAGAGAAGTGTAAATTCCGACTCTTTCGGTGTCGCCAATCAAGATGAAACCTTTAAGGCAGTTGTCCTTTGTGAACAGTCTTTTGAGTTTATTTTCAGTTTTTTCCTCGAACATTTCGCCGTCATAACTACCTGCGGTCATTACGTGCAAACCGAAGAAACCAATCGAGTTCATCGGGATTGCGTTGTCGAAAACTTTATCGCCACCGCCCATATTCGCACCTGCTGTGAAGCCCTGCATATACGCATTCGGCAAGAGTGCGAGAACTCGTTTTTCATCACAAGAAATATCGTTACCCTCGGTGCAGTCGCCTGCGGAGTAAACATTGCTAACAGTTGTTTGCATACGCTCGTCAACTACGATACCACGATTGACACTTGCACCAAGAGCCGAAGCAAGTGAAACATTTGCACGCACACCAACTGCGAGTACAAGCACGTCAAACTCGACTGTTTTGCCACTCTTCATAAAAGCGGTATTTTTGCTGAATTTTTCAGCCGAGTCATTAAGCATAAACTTGATGCCATTTTGTTCAAGATGATTTTGCATTATTTCGGCACACTCGTTGTCGAGAATACTCGAAAGCACACGGTCTGCGAGGTCGCAAACTGTGATTTCGGCAACACGGAAGTGAAGTCCCTCTGCACATTTCAAACCGATAAGACCAGCACCGACTATAAGCACTTTTGAATTTTCGTCAATCGCAGATTCGAGAGCAAGAGTATCGTCAAGTGTCATAAACGAGAACTTTTTCTCGACTGTATCAAGTCCCTCGAACGGTGGAACAAACGGAGATGAACCTGTTGCAACGCAAACGGAATCATACGAAAGAACTGTTTTATCATCAAGTGTGACAGACTTTTTTTCGCTATCAATTTTAACTGCTTTTTTGCCGTAGATAACTTCGCAACCGTTCTTTTCGTAGAAGTCGGCAGGACGATAGTTGATATGCTCCAAATCAGTCTTGTTTTCGAGATAATAAGAGATGAGCGGTCTGCCATACACTGCGTGTTTTTCTTCGGAAACTACTGTGATTTTGCCGTCCTTATCCACGCTGCGAATACCCTCGATACAACCTACTGCGGCAACTCCGTTACCGATTATAACGTACTGTTTCATTCTGCCTCACCTCGCTCCTCGTAAACTATTGCATTATTCGGACAACCCTTTGCACAAGCAGGTTCTCCACAAGAATTTTTAAGACAAAGTTCGCATTTCTGCATAATACCGCTCTCGCTCGGTGCTAATGCACCAACCGGGCAAACAAGCACACAAGTAAGACATCCAACGCACTTTGACTGGTCGATTTCAACCACTCCGTCATTCTTTGAAATAGCACCTGCGATGCAACTTTTAACACAAATCGGATCGGTACAATGACGGCAAGAAACCGCATACGAAATCTTTTCGTCTCCTTCGACGTGAATTCTCGGGAAAATCGGCTTATCTTTGAGAGCCGTAACCATATCTTTCATACCCGAATTTGCGAACGCACAATTATATTCACACAAGTGGCAACCAAGACACCACTCTTCATTAACATAAACTCGTTTCATAAGTCAAATCTCCTTTATTCGCCTGCATACGAAATTCCGAGAATTTCGAGTTCTTTTTCTGTTAGACCAATACCACGAAGCATAAGTCTGTTGCCTCTGAGCGACTCAATCGAGTTGATACCCATACCGCCCATAAGTTCTTTGATTTCGTGGTTCCAAGCGTGCATTAAGTTTATAAGACGCTCACTACCGATGTCGGGGTTAAGTCTTTTAACAAGTTCGGGACGCTGTGTTGCGATACCCCAGTTGCACTTACCTGTTTGACAGGTACGGCAAAGGTGACAACCGAGTGCAAGTACTGCGGCAGTTGCAATATAACAAGCATCTGCACCGAGTGCGACTGCTTTTACAACATCTGCGGCACTTCTTATACTACCGCCGACAACGAGCGATACATTGTTACGGATACCCTCGTCACGCAAACGCTGGTCAACTGCGGCGAGTGCCAACTCAATCGGGATACCTACGTTATCACGAATTCTTGTCGGTGCGGCACCTGTACCGCCTCTGAAACCGTCAATCGCAATGATGTCTGCACCACTTCGTGCGATACCACTTGCAATAGCGGCAATATTGTGAACTGCGGCAACTTTGACGATAATCGGCTTTTTATATTCGGTAGCCTCTTTCAACGAGAAAACGAGTTGTCGCAAGTCTTCGATTGAATAAATATCGTGGTGCGGTGCAGGAGAAATTGCATCCGAACCTTCGGGAATCATACGGGTACGAGAAACATCACCGACAATTTTTGTGCCAGGCAAGTGTCCGCCGATACCAGGTTTTGCACCCTGTCCCATCTTAATCTCAACCGCAGCACCTGCGCTCAAATACTGCTCATGTACACCAAAACGACCACTCGCAACCTGCACGATTGTGTTTTCGCCGTAGCAATAGAAATCTTCGTGCAAACCGCCCTCACCCGTGTTATAAAACAATCCAAGTTCGGTTGCCGCACGAGCAAGTGATGCGTGTGCATTGTAACTGATTGAGCCGTAACTCATTGCCGAGAACATTACAGGCATTGAAAGTTCGAGTTGCGGAGATAAATTACATTTTAAGTTGCCGTTCTCGTCACGCTCGATTTTCTCGGGCTTTTTGCCAAGGAAAACACGAGTTTCCATCGGCTCACGCAACGGATCAATAGGTGGGTTTGTTACCTGTGATGCGTTGATTAAAATCTTATCCCAATAAACGGGCATCGGCTTCGGATTACCCATTGACGAAAGCAAAACACCACCGCTGTTTGCCTGTTTATAGATTTCTTTTATTGTGTCATTCTGCCAGTTTGCATTCTCACGCAATGTGCAGTCGCTTTTCACGATTTTCAATGCTCTTGTCGGGCAAAGCGATACGCAACGCTGACAGTTGACGCACTTCGCTTCGTCACTTATAAGCACACCGTTTTCTGCATTGAACGTATGCACTTCGTTAGCACATTGACGCTCACAAACACGGCATTTTATACAACGGTCACTATTACGAATGACCTCAAATTCGGGATACAAAAATTCTACGCCCATTAAAATGCACCGTCCTTTACTTCAACAATAACGGGTTCTCCACCCGCAGGAGCCCAGATGTTTTCGGCATTCGGCTCCATAACTCTAATTGCGGCCTCTTCACTCGCAATGTATACTTTATCGTCTTTTTCACCAACAACCATTGAACGAAGTTTCAAACGATCGTTAAGTGCCATCAAGCCACCGTTGTAACCAAACACAATTGAGAACGGACCTGTGATGAGCAAACTCGGGAAAGCAGTACGAAGAAAGATATGTTTTTGTTTGTCAACAAGGTCTTTTTTTCCTTCGATTGTGCTCCAAAACGGTGCTGCAATAACACTTGCGGCCTCGCCAAGTGTGAGTCCTTGAACACGAACGAGGTAGTCCATAATATATGCGATAACCTCTGTATCTGTTTGGAGTGTACATTTATATCCAAACATTTCAATAAATCTTCTGTTAGCATCGTAAGATGAAATTTCGCCGTTATGCACGATTGAATAGTCGAGCAATGTGAACGGGTGAGCACCACCCCACCAACCGGGAGTGTTTGTCGGATAACGACCGTGAGCAGTCCACGAATATCCTTCGTACTCTTCAAGTTTGTAGAACACACCGACATCTTCGGGGAAGCCTACTGCCTTGAATGCACCCATATTTTTACCACTTGAAAAGACATACGCACCTTTCATTTCGGTGTTGATTTTCATAACTGTTCGTGCAACAAACTCTTTTTCGTCAAGTTGCATCGACAAAAGCACGGATTTAAGTGGTGCCACGAAATATCTCCAAATGATAGGCTCGTTTGTGATGGCAGGAATTTTACGAGTCGGAATGAGTTCGGATTTGACAATCTCAAATCTTTCCTTTAAGAAAACTTCACACTCCTTGCGTGTAGCACGGTCATCGAAAAACATATGCAAAGCATAAAAATCCTTGTATTCAGGATAAATGCCGTATGCGGCAAAACCACCACCCAAACCGTTTGAACGGTCGTGCATAGGTTTCATAGCATTTATAATTCCTTCTCCGGACATTCTTTTGCCTTCTTTTGATATTACAGCGGCAATCGCACAGCCCGATGGAATTCTTACTTCGCCTTCTAGTTTCATTAAAATTCCTCTCCTTTATGTATGTTTATATAACAGAAAAGACGCTCATTTCGGCACAAAAAATCTGTGCAGAAATGAACGCCTTTGCTCATTTTTTATCATTATACTCCAAAATACAGTAATTGTCAAGATGAAAGTTGAAAAATAAACGAGTTGCCGGAACAAAATTTATTGCTCCGACAACTTATTGAATTATTCTTTTTCTGTATTTTGAATATCTTTTAACTGGTATTTATATACCCTTTTGCCTTGCTGTTCTGCCTTGTCAATCGTGAACTTTGTGCCTTTCGATCTGCCGTCCCAAAATGCCACAACGCAGTCACATTCGTCAACTATACTCACATTTCTGACAATTGGCGCTCTGCGTCCGTAGGTTTCATAGTCGGGCAAAATTTCGATAAGTTCAATTCCGTGCTCTTTGGCATATTTTGCGGCACAAGAGTCTATCCCTCTTGCACCTCCCGAAACGATACAATCTGTTCCATCAGGCAAAAATTTGGCTAAATCGTCAACCTTGCAGTTGCGAGAGCCAACTACGGCAACTTTGATAAAAATCGCTCCTTACTTCAAAATAACTTTATGGAATGTCTTTTTACCCTTTTTAATAACAACATAGCCTTCGCCAAAATCACTCTCTGCGAGTGCAAATGAGATTTCTGTTACTTTTTTGTCGTCAACAGAAACGCCACCTTGTTGAACAAGTCGGCGAGCCTCACCTTTTGACGGTGCAAGACCTGTTTTTGTGAGAACATCGAGAATACCGATTTTGCCATCGGTCAAATCATCGGATGTGAGTTCGGTTGACGGCATATTTTCAGCTGCCGCACCTGCACCGAAAACTGCTTTTGCAGCAGCGAGTGCTTTGTCTGCTTCGTCCTTGCCATGAACCATATTTGTGAGTTCATAAGCAAGACGCTCTTTAACTGCGTTGAGTTCGCTGCCTTCGCACTTCTCAAACTCGTGAATTTCGTCGAGCGGTACGAATGTGAGCATCTTCATACATTTGATGACGTCAGAATCGTCAACATTTCTCCAATACTGGAAAAACTCATAAGGCGAAGTCTTTTTCGGGTCGAGCCATACTGCGTTGCCTGCGGTTTTACCCATCTTTTGGCCCTGTGAGTCTGTGAGCAAAGTGATTGTCATTGCGTGTGAATCTTTGCCAAGTTTACGGCGAATAAGCTCAGTACCGCCGAGCATATTGCTCCACTGGTCATCGCCACCAAACTGCATATTACAACCATAATTTTTGAAGAGATAGTAGAAATCATAACTCTGCATAATCATATAGTTGAATTCGAGGAACGAAAGTCCTTTTTCCATACGCTGTTTATAGCACTCGGCACGGAGCATATTATTAACCGAGAAGCATGCACCGACTTCACGCAAAAGTTCAACATAATTCAGCGACAAAAGCCAATCTGCATTGTTTACCATTTGTGCTTTACCCTCGCCAAACTCGATGAAATTCTCCATCTGACGCTTGAAGCACTCTGCATTATGGTCAATATCCTCTTTTGTGAGCATTTTACGCATATCTGTTCTGCCTGACGGGTCGCCAATCATAGTTGTACCGCCACCGATGAGTGCAACAGGCTGGTTACCTGCCATCTGCAATCTCTTCATCAAAGTGAGTGCCATAAAATGACCTGCTGTTAGACTATCTGCGGTACAGTCGAAGCCGATATAAAACTTCGCTTTACCTGCATTTATCATATTTTTGATTTCTGTTTCATTAGTCATTTGAGCGATTATGCCACGCTCAACAAGTTCTTCGTAAACTCCCATAATTATATTCCTTTCAAATGAAAAAATAAAAAGCCCCCTGCATTGCAGAGGGCGAATTACCGCGGTACCACCTCAATTATCGGACAAGCCGATATCTTTGGTGCCGATATAACGGTCGACTCCCGTGTTTGACTACTGTTAGTTCGTCAAACCCGCTCGAAGATGTATTTCACAAGAACGTACTGCTGACTTGCACCGACCGTCAACTCTCTGTAAGCCGTTTTCCCGCTACTTCTTCTCGTCATAGCATTTAGAACATTTTCTTTTTATAAAGTATCCAGGTTACAACTCCCGTCAGCACCACCGTAAGTGCAAGTGGTATCCAAATTGTACCACCAAACGGCAATGCACCTGCCTGTTCGCCGATATTCATTCCATAGAAACTGAAAACGATTGTCGGAATTGAAATGATTATCGTGAGTGCAGCGAGGAATTTCATACTGATATTCAAGTTGTTCGAGATGACCGATGCGAATGCGTCCATCGTTCCCGACAATACAGATGTATAAATATCTGTCATTTCAAGCGCCTGTTTCATTTCGATAAGCACGTCTTCGAGCAACTCAACATCTTCTTCGTAGAGTTTCAAATGTTTGCCTCTAAGCGTCTTTTCAAGCATCGCATTATTGGATTTGAGCGAGGTTTGAAAATACACCAAAGACTTTTCAAGACCGAGCAGTTGAACAAGTTCCTTGTTCTTCATCGACTGACGAAGACGGATTTCAAGGTTGTATGAATGCTTATCAATCTGTTTTAGGTACTGCAAGAAACGAGTTGCCATTCTGAACATCATTTTAAGCACAAACTCTGTCTTGAATGAAGTTTTAACATTTTTTACAACACCTTGTGCAAATTCCTGAACAACAGGGTTATCTTTGCCCGAAATTGTTACAACATAATCGTGCAAAATAACAACACCGACAGGCATTGTATAATACATAATGTCATCGTCCTCACGCTCTGCATAAGGTACGTCGAAGATGATAAATGTCTGGTCGTCTTCCTTTTCGATACGTGCAGACTCTTCGTCATCAAGTGAGGATTTAATATACTCTTTATCGATATGAAATTCATCACGAAGCAGAGCAATTTCCTCGGGCTCCGGATCAACAACGTTAATCCAACAGCCTTTTTCAGGTGCGTCAATTTTGCTGACGCAATTATCAATACTTGTAAAGTAATTGATCATAAAAGCCATTCCTTTCTTATTAAAGGGTGGCACACCGACTTGCGGGAGCGGTATGTTCCCCTTGATTAAATTTTCTACTTCGCGGTCGAGCCGGATCAGGTTTCACTTACTCCCACCTGCCTTTCACAATTACATTTCTTATATTATATCACGCAAGTTTATCTTTTTCAAGATTTTTTTGTTGACATTTTGCTTTTTTTATTATATAATGATTTTTGTTGTAAACTCAATATCGGGGTGCTGATACAATTCGGCTGAGATTGTGCGTGGTCGCACGAAACCCTTTAACCTGATACGGATAATGCCGTCGTAGGGAACGTTTTTTTGACCTGACGATTTGTGTAAACCGTTTGGTCTTTTTTATTTGTTTTTTAAAGAAAGGAATGTTTAAATCTATGAAAGCAAAAAGTAAAACTCTCGTAGTACTAACCGAAAGTGCGATTATGATTGCACTTGCAACCGTTTTGAGTTTTGTAAAACTCATCGACCTACCGTATGGCGGTAGCATCACAGTCGGCAGTATGTTGCCGATTATAATTGTTGCATATCGTCACGGCATTAAAGCCGGTTCGATTTGTGCGTTGTGTTTCAGCGTTTTGCAACTTTTGTTCGGACTTAACAATTTAAGTTATGCGACTTCTTGGCAAGCAGGTGTTGCTATTGTTATGCTCGACTACATTGTTGCATTTACCGCTCTCGGCCTTGCCGCTATCCCTCGTAAATTTATAAAGGATAATCAAAGTGCCGCCCTCGTTACAGGTGCAATTCTTGCTTGTTTGATTAGATATATTTGCCACGTTATTTCGGGTTGCACAGTTTGGGCAGGTGTTTCAATTCCCGACTCACAGGGTATTATCTACTCGCTCTCATACAACGCAACTTATATGATTCCCGAAACAATAATCATTATTGCTTTTGCGGCATATCTTTCAAGATTTATTGATTTGCGTTCGGAGACTCCTCGTGCTATGAAACACACTTCTTCGACTCCGTTCATCTTGGCTCTTATCGGTTGGCTCTTCGCAATCGCTACTGTAACCTTCGATACAGTTAAGATTTTCGGTGTGTTGCAGAATGCCGAAACAGGTGAGTTCGATTTCTCGCTCATCTCGACTGCTCCGTGGCAACTTATCGGCATTGTTACTGCTATTGGTGCAGTTGTTACAATAATTTTCCTAATTGCTGCTCATTGCGTAAAAAAATCCACTTCAAAATAACGCAAAAACCTTGAAAAATATAGTTTTTTCTGTCATAATAGAGTTTGACGAATATTTCGTCAAACTCTATTTTTTTAGGAGATTTTTATGGATTACAAATGTGCCATCTTTGATATGGACGGAACGCTTCTCGACTCGATGTATATGTGGCGTTCGGTTACAACAAATTTGCTCAAATCACTCGGTGTTAAACTGACCGAAGATGACGAAAATAAACTCGAACAGATGACAATGAAAAATGCAGTCGCATTTTTGCGTGAAACTTGCAACGAGTTTAAAGATATTACAGATAAAGAGATTATGGAATTTTGCCAGAATTACGTTATAAAAGCGTACGAAAGTGAAATCAAATGCAAGCCTAATGCCAAAAAATTTGTGTCTATACTCCGTGAGCGTGGTGTCAAAACAGTTGTTGCGTCTTTAACAGAAAAGAACATTCTGCCACGTGCATTAGGTGCGCAGAATATGCTTGACGATTTTGACTATATTGTATCGACCGAAGAAGTCGGCAAAAGCAAAAACTCGCCCGATATTTATCTGCGTTGTGCAGACGAATTTTCGTTGTCCGTTTCGGAGTGTGCAGTTTTTGAAGACAGTCTTTATGCCGCAAAAACTGCTAAATCGGCAGGTTTTTACGTTGTCGGCATATTCGACAAGTATTCAAGTGGTAACATCGATGAGTTTTCCGAAGTTTGCGACCGTGTGATTTACGATTGGGACGAGTTGTGTTGTGAGTTACTGTAATTTATGCCCTCGAAACTGCAATGTTGATCGCTCTGTTACACGTGGTTTTTGCGGTGCGAGTGACAAAATAGTGGCGGCAAAGGCATACTCGCACAGTTGGGAAGAGCCTTGTATTTCGGGCAAAAACGGTTCGGGTACGATATTCTTTTCGCCGTGCAATATGAAGTGTATTTTCTGCCAAAATCACGATATTTCGTTCGACTGCAAGGGTATCGAAATCACAACCGAACGCTTATCGGAAATTATGCTTGAATTACAGTCGAGTGGTGTGCATAATATAAATCTTGTAACACCGACTCCGTATGCCGATTTGATTGCACAGTCGATAAGGTCGCTCGGTGATAGGCTGAAAATTCCCGTTGTCTATAACTGTTCGGGGTACGAAAGTGTCAAAACGATAGAGCAGATTGCCGATGTTATCGACATTTTCATTCCCGATATTAAGTTTAAGTCGGCAGACGCATCTAAAAAGTATCTTCACGCAGTTGACTATTTTGAAGTCGCACTTGATGCGATTGAAACGATGATTAAAGTTGCAGGCAAGCCGAAATTCGAAAACGATTTACTCAAAAGTGGTGTTATCGTTCGGCATCTCGTTATGCCGAACTACTCGAAAGACAGTTTGCAGATACTTGATGAACTTTCAAATAGATTTGGAAATGACAGTTTTCTGCTATCTCTTATGAGCCAATATCTGCCTTGCACCGACTTATCAAACGCAAAGGAAATTGACCGAAAGGTCACATCGTTTGAGTACAATCGTGTTTGCGACTATGCCGAAAAACTCGGTTTTGACGGCTACACGCAACAACGCAACTCGGCTACAAGCGAGTACATACCTGTTTTTGACAACAGCGGAATTTTACCCCGAAAGGATTGATAATCGGTTGATTATTAAAGGCGAAAAATCTAAAACTGCAATTAGAATTGTTGGATTTTTGGTTGCAATTTGTGTTGCAGGATTTGGCGGTTTCTTTGCAGGGAAACTCGTTTCCCGTGATAGCAAATATGACGAAATTATCGGCATTATCGAACGAAATTATCTCTATGATTTTGATAAATCTGCGATAAAAGACGGCGAGTACAGCGGGATATTATCGTCACTCGGAGATGACTATTCGTACTACTACAATCCGACTGCGGCAAAGGAGAAGCAGTCGAGTGACAAGGGAAATCAAACACGCCTTGGAATTGTACTTTGTTTGCACCCCGACAATAAAAAGGTGTTTATTTCAAATGTTCAATCGCAGTCGAGTGCCGCAAAGGCAGGACTTAAAAAAGGCGATATGATTTTGTCGATTAACGGCACTTCGACTGACGGAAAAAGTACATCTGAATGTGTTGATTTGGTAGATAAGACGATAGGTGCAAAAAACACACTCGTTGTAAATCGTGGTGGCGAAAAACTCGAAATGTCCGCAGAGATGATTGAGTTTACCGAAGATTCTGTGACATTTCGACAGATTGGAAATATCGGATACGTCAAAATTCACGACTTCACGTCGGCAACTCCGAAACAGTTCAACACCGCTATCGACACACTCCAAAAAGCAAATGTGAGTGGTGTTATATATGACTTGCGTGACAATCTCGGTGGATTGACTGCCGCTCTCGGTGATGTGCTTAACCGCATACTGCCGAAAGGTGACGCAGTTCGTGCGAAATACAAAAGCGACATTATTGTTGTGACTGAAAAGACAACTGACGAGCAGAGTTTCCCCGTTCCGACTGTTGTTTTGACGAATGGCAGTTCGGCAAGTGCGGCAGAGCTTTTCGCTCTCGCTATTCGTGACTACGGGGCAGGGGTTCTGCTCGGCGAAAAGACCTACGGAAAGGGTGTTATGCAAACTTCATATTCTTTGTCGGACGGCTCGATTATCAAACTGACGACTGCCGAACTTTGCGACAAAAACGGCAAGACATACAATAAAAAAGGAATTATGCCCGATATTGAGTGTGTGCCATCGGACTACGAGAAAAAGTTTAAATATTTTCTCTCCGAAGAGCAAGACTCTCAACTTCAAGCGGCTATTAAATATTTAAATAAGTAAGGATTTGTTATTATGAAAAGATTGATTTGTTTAATTTTGACTATCGCTCTTGCATTTGCGGTTGTCTCATGTGGCGAAAGCAATTCTTCCACTCCGTCAACTCCAACGGGTGATTTCGACAACTCTGCGGCTTTTAAGCGAGTTCGTGAAATGGGTGTCGGCATCAACATCGGCAACACTATGGACGCTTGGCCGGGTGGCGACGAAACTGCTTGGGAATGTGAAAAAATTACTCCCGAACTTTTCAAGGCTATCAAAGAAAAGGGATTTAAAACTGTTCGCATTCCTGTTACATATTATAGAACTATCGGCTCTGCACCGAACTACACTATTAAAGCAGAGTGGCTCAGTCGTGTGCGTGAAGTTGTCAAAATGGCGGCTGACGAAGGCTTGTTCGTCATTACGAATATGCACCACGAAAACGATTGGTTGAAAACAAAATCCGACAACATCGAAAGTATGTGTGTCGAGTTCCGTGCTTGCTGGAAACAGATTGCGACAACACTTGCAGAGTTTGACGACAAAGTTATGTTCGAGTGTTTCAACGAAGTTCGTGACGGTGATAACTGGAACGGCAATGACGAGTCATACGAAGTTATCAATCGTTTGCACAACATTTTTGTTGACGTAGTTCGCAAAACTGGTGGTAACAATGCGAAACGCTTTTTAATTCTCAACACCTATGCAGGTTCAAGTGCAACAACCGATATTTTAGGTTGGAAGGCTCCCGAACGTGAGCCGAACATAATTGCCGAAGTTCATTGCTATCAACCCGGCGACTTTTGTATGAGTTGGGGCAATGGTGTTTATAACAGCGAAGTTGTTCAGTCGAATTTAACTGATATTTTCAATGATTTGCAGACCTATTTTATTGATAGCGGTTATCCTGTTATCATCGGCGAATGTGGTTGCATTAACCGTAATAATTTGAAAGAGCGAGTTGAATATACTGCATTTTTCTCTCGCTTGTGCAAATTAAATGGTATCTGCCCGATTTGGTGGGACAACGGTTTGAGTGGTACGGATTTGAGAAAAGAAAACTTTGGTTTAATCAATCGTAAAACATACGAATGGACATTCCCTGAACTCGTTGATGCGTTTGTCAACACAAAAGTTGAGTAATAAAAGGTTTTTTAATCGTTCAAAAATATTTAATCTTTAATTAAGGTTTAGATAGTATAATATGTTTAGTAATTTAAAAATGAAGGTGATTTTATGAGTAATAAAATTAAAGTAATGGTTGTCGATGATGACACAAATATATGTGAATATCTCCGTTTGTATCTTGAAAAAGAAGAATTTGATGTTATGGTGTGCCACGATGGTCAACAGGCGTTACAGAATTTTTCAAAATATTCTCCGTCGATAATTCTTCTCGATGTTATGATGCCTAACCTTGATGGCTGGCAGACCTGCCGTGAGATTAGAAAAGTTTCCGACGTGCCTGTTATTATGATAACTGCAAAAGGCGAAACTTTCGATAAGGTTCTCGGTCTTGAAATCGGTGCAGATGATTATATTGTTAAGCCGTTCGAGGCAAAAGAGGTTATTGCTCGTGTTAAGGCGGTGCTTCGCAGAAGCAATCAGCAAGGCGATGACAATGTTAAGCGCGTTGAATATGACAAACTTATCATCAACCTTACCAACTACGAAATGACTGTTGACGGCAAACAGGTTGACACTCCACCGAAGGAACTCGAACTCATCTATCATCTTGCGTCCAATCCCGACAAGGTTTACACCCGTGACCAACTTTTGGACGAGGTTTGGGGATTTGACTATTATGGCGATAGCCGCACCGTTGACGTTCACGTTAAGCGTTTGCGTGAGAAACTCGAAGGTGTTTCCGACCAATGGAGCCTTGAAACTGTTTGGGGCAGAGGCTATAAATTCAAAACAAATCCGAACGCATGAAGATAAGAAACTCAATTTTCGCAAAGTATTTCACGATAACTGCGGCAATTCTTCTCTGCTCGTTTGTAATTTATAGTGCAATTTTGCTTGTGTATTCGAGAACTCAATGGCTTAATGATAAAAATGCCGTTCTCGGAAGAAATGTTCATATTATCGCAGAACAGACCGAGCAATCGCTCAAAAGTTACAGTTTCAACCAACAGGCGAACCGACTTTTGGGTGTGTCCGCAGAAATTGTCGGTGCAGAAATTTTCATAGTCGATAAAAACGGCGAGTATATCGTTTGCAGTCACCCTAAAAATGAGGACTGCGCTCACAAAAATATTGTTGTGCCAAGCGAAACGATGAAAACCTTGCTTTCGGGCGAAGATGTTTACGAATTTGGCAATCTCGGAAAATTGTATAACGGACGACACTATACAGTCGGTACGCCGATTTACTACAACGGAAATGTTGCAGGTGCAGTTTTGGCAAGTGTGCCGAGTGCAGACCTTACAAACTACATCAGCGAACTCGTTAAAATCGTGCTTATCTGCTCGATTATTGTTATACTTCTTGCGTTCGTTGCAATCTATGTCATAACTGCTCAACTTACTCGTCCTATCCGACTTATGGCACAAGCGGCTCGCAAACTTGAACAAGGTGAATTTATTCAAAGCATTCCGATTGAGAGCCGTGACGAAATCGGTCTTTTGAGCGAGGAGTTCAACCGTATGTCGAAGTCACTCGCTTCACTCGAAAATATGCGCAGAAGTTTTGTGTCGAGCGTGTCGCACGAGCTTAAAACTCCGATGACGACCATTTCGGGATTTATTGACGGCATTTTGGACGGCACAATTCCTCCCGAAAGACAAAACGAATATCTCCAAATCGTGTCTGCCGAGACAAAACGTCTTGCCCGACTTGTAAACTCAATGCTCCAACTCTCGAAACTCGAAAGCGAAGAGATGAAACTTAATATCAGCACGTTCAATGCGACCGATACTCTTCTTCGTATATTGTTCTCTTTCGAGCAGAAAATAGAGAATAAGAACATTGATATTCGTGGGCTTGATGATATTGAAACAGTCTATCTTGACGCAGATAACGACTTGATTTATCAGGTTATGTATAACATAATCGAAAATGCTGTGAAATTCACTCCGCAGAACGGGTATATTGAGTTTAGTTCTTATGAAGGCAAGGATAATAATGTCACATTTTCTATCAAGAACTCGGGTGACGGCTTGTCCGAGCAGGAACTCAACAAGATTTTCGAGCGTTTTTATAAAACCGATCGTTCGAGAAGTGAAGACAAGACAGGTATGGGATTTGGTCTTTATATCGTTAAAATGATTGTGAAATTGCATGGCGGTAATATTCGTGCCACGAGTGTTTTAGGTGAGTACACTTGCTTTGAAGTGTCGCTTCCGTGCAAGTCGCAACAACATAAATTGCCGAGATAACTTTGAAAGGATTTTTTAATATGAACGAATTTGACAACAACGAAAACTTTAATACCGATAGTGAAAAACCGATTGAAAACGGTGTTGAGCAACCTGTTGAACAGCCGATTGAAGTGACTGTGGAAACTGACGAGCAACAAAGCGAGCCAACTTTTACAGAGCCGACTTTCGCAGAGCCGACTTTTACAGAACAAAACGAGCAACAAAGTCAACCGACTCCACCTCAAAACAACTACTTCAATCCGTATCAACAAACACCTCCGCCACAAAATTTCAACAACGGCAACAAAAAATCGGGTACGGGATTTAAAATTTTCTGTTTGGTACTTGCCGCAGTTGTGCTTATAACTCTTGGCACGGGCGCAGGTTACCTTATCGGTGGTATGAACAAAAACAACTCTCTGACTGCAAATGATGGTGTTGAAACAAAAGACTCGGGGGTTACTTTTACCGAAAACAAAGTTCCGCAAAAAGAGGGCATTTCTCCCGATGCGAATGGCAACTATACTGAATCACAGGTTGCCGAACTCGTTTCTCCGTCTGTCGTTTCAATCACAGTTTACACCGAGGATAAAAGCTCTCAATCAAGCGGTGCTCTCGCATCGGGTGTTATTATCGACAAAGAGGGTTACATTATCTCGAACGACCACATTTATTCGGGTATCCCGAACGCAAAATTCGTCATCACTCTCAGTGATAACACAAGTTACCCCGCTACATTTGTTGCCGGTGACACCAAAAGTGACATCAGCGTTTTGAAAATGGAGGGTGCTAAAAATCTCACACCTGCTTCGTTTGGCGACTCAACATCAGTCAAAGAAGGCGACAAGGTTATTTCTATCGGCAATCCGTATGGTTTCTCGAACTCGGTTACTTCGGGTATTGTATCAAGTGCTAACCGTCGTATTCGCAATGTAAATAATGACAAGGCTAACTCAAATTCGCAAACATCAAGTGGCTCTGCATACACTATGCGTGTTATCCAAACAGATGCCGCTTTGAACCATGGCTCTTCGGGCGGTGCGCTTGTTAATATGAAAGGTCAGATTGTCGGCATCAACTCTTCGAAGATTGTCGTTGACTCATACGAGGGTATCTGCTTCGCAATTCCGTCAAATGATGCAGTTAAAGTTGCAAAAAGCCTTACTGCAAATAAAAAGGTTGTTGGAAGAGCAAGACTCGGTATTTCCTATGTTGAGATGACAACTGCTTATGCGCTTGTCAACAAATGCCCGAGTGGACTTGTTATTGCGTCTATCGACACCGATAGTAGCCTTTACAACAAGGGCTTT
Organism: Oscillospiraceae bacterium; assembly: GCA_902795765.1. GTDB lineage: Bacteria > Bacillota > Clostridia > Oscillospirales > Acutalibacteraceae > RUG14109. The sequence continues at coordinate 17,995 of CADBMQ010000114.1, forward strand.
GGCGAAAATGATATAATCACCGAAATCAACGGCAAGGCTATCACAACCGCAGACATTGCTCTCGATGTTATCGCCGACTCGAATGCAGGTGATACTGTTAAGTTGAAGATTTATTCGGCAAAGACACAACAATATAGCGAAGTTGATGTGAAACTGCTTGAAGATCAAAGTGTTTCGAGTTACAAGACACAGATTGACCAGAACACCGAAGGCGATGAGGTAAGTCCGTTCAAACTTCAACCGACAACAACAAAAGCAAAAGCAAACTAAATGATACAAAAAAATCCCCGACTTTGAAAGTCGGGGATTTTTTATTTTAAGCCTTATTTTATCGAGCCTGTTTTATCCTTTTGGATGACATCGTGAGCGCCACCCTCAACGATACTTGTGCTTGATACGAGTGTGAGTTTTGCCTTTTGTTGCAATTCACGAATGTTCAATGCACCACAGTTGCACATTGTCGACTTAACTTTTGAAAGCGACAAAGCAACGTTATCTTTAAGAGTACCTGCATACGGAACGTAGGAATCGACACCCTCTTCGAACGACAATTTCTTATCACCGCCGAGGTCATATCTCTGCCAGTTTCTTGCACGAGCAGAGCCTTCGCCCCAATACTCTTTATAGTAAGTTCCACCGATATTAACCTTGGTTGTCGGGCTTTCATCGAAACGAGCGAAATATCTGCCGAGCATAACGAAATCTGCACCCATTGCAAGTGAAAGAGTGATATGGTGGTCATAAACAATACCACCGTCCGAGCATACGGGAACATAGATGCCTGTTTCCTCAAAATATTCGTCACGAGCCTTGCAAACCTCAATCAATGCTGTTGCCTGACCTCTACCGATACCCTTGGTTTCACGAGTGATACAAATTGAGCCACCACCGATACCAACTTTGATAAAGTCTGCACCACAGTCTGCCAAAAATCTAAATCCTTCTGCATCAACAACATTACCTGCGCCAACTTTGACGCTTTCACCGTAGTGCTCACGAATCCACACGATTGTGAGTTTCTGCCACTCGGAAAATCCCTCTGACGAGTCGATACACAAAACATCTGCACCTGCTTCAACAAGTGCCGGAACAC
>CADBMQ010000115.1 GCA_902795765.1 Oscillospiraceae bacterium
ACCTCTATGCCTCTTTAGAGGTTTTGCCTGTATTAACCCCTTTTAGGGGTTGGTGCAAGCCACCGGTTCAACCGGTGGTTTTGACTACCTACTTTTAGGCTCTAACTTAACCGTGCGAGTTTCCGTTCTTGTCGGTGGTTTTTTGATAAGCCCACAAAGTCCGCATAGCGTTCCAACACCGTAGCAGAAGTGGAGAAGGAAAAAGAGAACGGGCAAAGCCAAATTCAAAATACTGCGTTTTTTCTCGCCGATAATTGCAAGGACAGTCATACCGACTGCAACTGCACCATAGAGCGAGAAATACAAAATCGGGAAAATTGCCGAGAAAAATCCGAGAATAATTGCCAGGACGCAACCAATGACGAAAGCGAACGGCACAAAATGGTAAATTGACATACATTTCGGGCAGATTGCAAGTGTTCTGCCAATCCAATAGCCGTTGCCGTACTTTTGTTTGAGCATCTTTTTGAGCGACGAACGAGTCTGCTGATATGAAATGACGTCGGGGCACATACAAATCTTATATCCGCCTTTGCTGACACGATAATACATCTCGTTATCCTCGGTTCTGCCGAGACCTTCGTTATAAATTCCGACCTTCTCGAACACCTCACGGCGAACTGCACCGTGAAAAATCGACTTAACATAAGATTTTTCGGTATTTCGTCTGTAATCAGCAACAGACGAGCCGAACATCGAACTTTCTGCCATAAGCAGAGTCCGTTTCCAAGGGGTATCCTCGTCAATGATGTTAGGGCGAGCACCGCCAGTCACCATTTCGCCTTCTTCGTGATGCTTTACATTGTTTTCGACAAATTCGGGTGGAATTTGTGCGTGAGCATCGACTCTGATAATAATATCGCCTGTTGAGTTATTGATTGCAATGTTGCAACCACAAGCGAGAATTCGTTTCGGATTGTCATCGACAATAATATCTGCATATTCGTCAATATGCTCTTTTTTAAATTGAAGCATAATATCCTTTGTGTTGTCACTCGAACCGCTGTCAACCAACACAATTTCCGTAAGTTTTTTTGGATATGTCTGCTTTAAAAAGTCTTCGAGCAATCCGGAAATATAATCCTGCTCGTTATATGCCACTATCGTTAGAGAAACCTTAAAATCCATAAAAAGCACCTCATAAATTTGTTTTTCCGCCTATATAATACCACATTTTTGATATAATTGCAACAAAAACAGAGCCGAGCGATGTATATAACAAAAAAGGGTTGAATAAATATACATTCTTATGTTATAATGAATAAAATAGGGATAATAGTACGCATTGGCGTATTTTTATAAGAAAGACGTGAAATTATGGGAGAATACAATATTCTTGAAAATATAAAAGAACCACGAGATTTGGACAAATTAGACCAAAAACAGGTCGAGAGTTTGTGTGGAGAAATCCGTGAAAAACTCATATCCACCGTGTCGAAAAAAGGCGGTCATTTGGCATCCAATCTCGGTGTGGTTGAGTTGACAGTCGCACTTCATCGCAACTTCAACTTTCCTGCTGATAAACTGATTTTCGATGTTGGACATCAATGCTACACTCACAAGTTGCTGACCGGCAGATACGACCGTTTTGAAACATTGCGTGAAAAGGACGGCTTGACGGGATTTATGTCGCCAAAAGAGAGCGAATATGACTCATTTTTGACAGGCCATTCGAGTACGTCAATTTCGGCAGGCTGCGGATTTGCTGCCGCAAAAACCATAAAGGGCGAAGATGGATATGTTGTCTGCGTTATCGGTGACGGTGCTTTGTCGGGTGGACTCGCTTACGAGGGGCTTAACAACGCAGGCAAGCGAGGAGGCAACTTCATCGTAATTTTGAACGATAATAAAATGTCGATTTCAAAAAATGTCGGCGGTATGGCAAGGCATTTGACTGTTGTTCGCACATCTCCTGCCTACCACAAATTCAAGCGTGGTACGGGCAGAATTTTGCAACGAATTCCGTTGATTGGCACAAAGGCTTATCGTGGTGCGGAGCGTGTCAAAAACGCATTCAAGCGACTTATCTATCGCAAAACAATATTCGAAGATATGGGATTTACCTATCTCGGCCCGATTGACGGTCACGATTTGGAAAAACTCGATTTGATACTTGATGCCGCAAAGCACCAACGCCGTCCGACTCTCGTGCATATCAGCACGGTAAAGGGCAAGGGGTATGAATTTGCAGAGGAAAGTCCGAGCGCATACCATGGTGTTTCGGCTTTCGATATTGATACGGGCGAACGCAAAACTTCTGGCACAGACTATTCAAAATCGTTCGGTAACAGTTTGTGCAAAATGGCGGCAGCTGATTCACGAATTTGCGCAGTAACTGCCGCAATGGGCGAGTCAACCGGGCTTGGCGCTTTTTCCCACGCATACCCGAAACGCTATTTTGATGTTGGAATAGCCGAACAACACGCAGTAACATTCTGCTCGGCGCTTGCCGCATCAGAACTCATTCCGGTTTTTGCGGTTTATTCGTCATTCTTGCAAAGAGCATACGACCAACTCGTCCACGATGCAGCGGCACAGTCGCTTAAACTCGTGCTTGGCATCGACAGAGCGGGTATTGTCGGTGAAGACGGTATCACTCATCAAGGTGTATTTGATGTTGCGTTTTTAAACACGATTCCGAATGTGACGATTTATGCGCCTGTTACTTTCAACGAGCTTGACACATATTTATATAAAGCGACATACGAAGCACCGTCTGTTGCGGCAGTTCGCTATCCTCGTGGCGGCGAGTGCGAGTTGCCGAGTTTCTATCAAAACGCAACGGGCAGTTTCGCAGTCTACGGCAACGGAGAAAATGCGATTGTAACCTACGGCAGAACTGCATCACAGGCATTCAAAGCGGCAGCACATCTTAAAAATATTCGAGTTGTTGTGTTGTATCAAATCAAACCGATTGATTTGAATTCAGTAAAATCGGTTCTCGACTGCAAAAACATTTACTTCTTTGAAGAGGGTATGCGTGTTGGCGGTGTCGGCGAGCATTTTGAGGTGCTTTGCCGTGAGAATGGATATAATGGCGAATTTTCGCTTACTGCGATTGAAGATGAATTTATACCGCAACAAACAGTTGCACAGGCTTTAAACGAATACGGACTTGATGCCGAAGGAATTTACAGAAAGGTAGTCGGAAATAATGGCACAAAGGCTTGATATATATCTTGTTGAAAACGGATTAGTCGCATCTCGTGAACGAGCAAAGGCGCTTATTATGGCAGGCGATGTTTATTTAGATAATCAAAAGGCAGATAAGGCAGGAACACCTGTTCGTGACGGACAAAAGGTCGAGGTTCGTGAGGACACGGTTAAGTATGTTTCTCGTGGCGGACTGAAACTCGAAAAAGCAATGAACGAGTTTTCGATTTCGCTTGATGGCTTGATTTGTGCCGACATTGGCGCATCAACAGGTGGATTTACCGACTGTATGCTCCGTTCGGGTGCGGTGCGTGTGTATGCGATTGATGTGGGCTACGGTCAGCTTGCGTGGAGCTTGCGAACAGATGAGCGAGTTGTAAATTTGGAGAGAACAAACTTCCGTTATGTAACTCATGAGCAGATACCCGACGAACTCGATTTCGCATCGGTTGACGTTTCGTTCATCTCACTCCAAAAGATTTTGCCCGTAATGCAGTCGCTCCAAAAAGCGAATGCAAGTGCGGTGTGTCTTATCAAACCACAGTTTGAGGCAGGCAGAGAAAAGGTCGGCAAAAAGGGAGTTGTGCGTGATAAAAATGTGCATATCGAGGTTGTCGAAAAGACAACTGCGTTTGCTCAGTCGCTTGGCTACTCGGTTGTCGGACTCGAATTTTCCCCGATAAAAGGCCCACAAGGCAACATCGAATATCTTATGTATATCGTCAATGACGGCAACGGCGAGTATCGTGCCGAACTTGACGCTAAAAGCGTGGTCGAAAAATCCCACGAACAACTTGACGCAAAGGAATGATATGCTTATGAAGGCGGCTGTTTTTTTCAAGCCTAACGGCATTGATAAAGAAATTGAACAGAATTTGCTCAAAAAATTAGACGAACTTGAATTTGAATATGAGTGTGCTTCATCGGACGATGCTAATGCCGATGAAATTGCGGCTCTATGCGATATCGTACTTGCACTCGGTGGCGACGGAACGATAATCCATGCGGCAAAAAGTGCGGCAAAATCGGGCAAGAGAACACTCGGAATAAACTGCGGTCATCTTGGCTATACGGCAGGACTTGAAACAGACGAACTCGAAATGCTTGGTGCTTTGAAAACAGGCGAGTACACGATTGACCGCCGTATGATGCTCAAAGTCAAGACCGATTCGGGCGAGTTTCTCGGAATTAACGAGGCAGTTATAACCAAAGGTGCGTTGTCGAGAATGTTATCTATCAGAGCGAAAGTCGGCTCGTCATCAATGGATTACAGTTCGGACGGACTCATAATTGCAACACCGACAGGCTCGACTGCATATTCGCTTTCGGCAGGTGGAGCGGTCATAGATCCGACACTCGACGCACTCGCAATTACCCCGATTTGCACTCATTCTTTCTTTCGTTCTCCGATTGTTGTCGGAGCAGAGCAACCGATTGAGGTCACAGTTTGTTGCAATCGAGAGGCATATCTAACCGTTGACGGCGACGAAGCAATCCCGATTAAACAAAACGAGCGAGTTATAATCAGCAAGGCTGATATTTGTGTCGAACTGATACGCATTAAAACAGACGGATTTTTGAAAACACTTATAGATAAAATCAAGTAAATTGGAGGACAAGACCTTGAAAAAGCACAGACACGACAGAATACTTTCGTTGATAAAGGAAAATTGTGTTACAACACAAGAGCAGTTGCTCGACCTACTTTGCAAAGACGGATTTGATGTCACTCAGGCGACAGTTTCCCGTGACATCAAGCAACTTCGACTTGTAAAAGCAACCGACCGAAACGGCATTTATTGCTATAAGGCATTCGATTCCGAGTCGGTTTCGCCTAAATTTGAGGGTATGTTTGCGGGTGCAGTAATCTCGGTTATTAGTGCGATGAATGACGTTGTTGTCAAGTGCTATCCGGGTACGGCAAATGCCGCTTGTGCCGCAATCGACAATATGAACTACCCCGAAATTGTCGGCACACTCGCAGGAGATGACACAATTTTCATCATCACAAAAAGCGAAGAAGATGCGCTGACTCTTCAAGAAAAACTCAGCGAAATGAAATACTAAAAAGGCGGTACAATTAGGTGCTTACGGCTTTACATATTGAAAATATAGCGGTAATAGAGCGTGCCGATGTTGAGTTTACGCAAGGACTTTGCGTGTTGACGGGCGAAACGGGTGCGGGTAAATCTATTGTTATAGACTCGATAAATGCCATACTTGGCGAACGCACGGCGAAGGATTTAATCCGTGCAGGGTGTGAACGTGCGCAGGTTACGGCATCGTTCTGCGATTTGTCGTCAGAGATTTTGGACGTACTGCGAGGACTCGATGTCGAGGCAGAGGACGGACAGGTGGTTGTCACTCGTGTGATAACTCACAAAAGCAGTTCTGCTAAAATAAATGGTGTTCCCGTGACGGCAACGGCATTAAAATCGGTCGCACCATATCTTGTTGACATTCACGGACAACACGATTCTCAGGCGCTTCTCCAACCCGAGAGCCACGTTTCATATATCGATAAACTTGCCAAAAACGAGCAGATTATACTTGAATATAAATCGGCTTTTGCGGATATGCAAAAAACGAGAAAGGCGCTTAAAAACCTTTCGGCAGACGAGGAAGAACGAGCAAGACGTCAGGAAATTTTAAAGCACACGATAAAAGAGCTTGAAACTGCGAACTTGCGTGACGGTGAGATGAGTGAACTGAAAAACCGCCGTGAAAAACTGCTTTCCGACAAAGAAAAAGCCGAAAAATTGACAGTTGCCGTGAACGCACTCACGAGTGATGACGGCATACTTTCTGCGACAGATACTGTTTTGGAGCAACTGATTTCTGCTCATTCCGAAAAGTCGGCTAATGCGTGTTCGAGTGCGAGAGATTTGCTCGAACAAGCGAGAGTATTTGCCGAGCAGTCGCTTGCCGAGTGCGAGTATGACGAGCGAGAACTCAGCGAA
>CADBMQ010000116.1 GCA_902795765.1 Oscillospiraceae bacterium
AAAAAAGATATAATATGTTCGCAAATTGTGGAGTTCGTGATTTAGGTTCGTATAATAAACTCTGCAAATCAAGAGATGACTTGCAACCAATGCCGCAAATCGTAATTATTATAGACGAGTTGGCAGATCTTATGATGACGGCTAAAAACGAAGTAGAAACATCAATTTGCCGACTTGCGCAAAAAGCCCGTGCAGCAGGTATGCATATGGTAGTTGCAACACAAAGACCGTCAGTTGACGTAATCACAGGTCTTATCAAAGCGAATATCCCAAGCCGTATAGCGTTGACTGTAAAATCATCAACCGACTCTCGAACAATGATAGATATCGGTGGCGCAGAGAAATTGCTCGGCTACGGCGATATGCTTTACTCGCCAATGGGTGTAGCAAAACCACTTCGTGTGCAAGGATGTTTTGTAAGTGAGGAAGACGTTTCAAATATCGTAAACTTTATTAAACAGTCGAGCGGCGATGTAACTTATGATGAGGCAGTTATCGAAGAAATCAATCGTCAGGCAACAGAGTCACAAGCATCACAGTCTTCGTCTGATGGTGGTGGGTTTGAAGATAGCGATCCGCTTACAAACGAAGCAATAGAAATTGCCGTCGCAAACGGCACAGTCGCAACCTCGCTTTTGCAGAGAAAACTTAAAGTAGGCTATGGCAGAGCGGCAAGAATTATCGACGAAATGGAAGAACGGGGAATAGTTGGTCCATTTGAAGGCAAGAGCCGAAAAGTGCTCATAACAAAGCAAGAATGGTTAGAAATGCAGGCAAGAAGAAATGGAGAATAAAGGTTACCTTCCAATAAGCCACGATGAAATGATAGAACGTGGCTGGAATTATATTGATTTTGCGGTGGTCACGGGCGACTGTTATGTTGACCACCCGTCTTTTGGTACTGCAATAATCGCAAGACAACTCGAAAGCCTTGGCTTTAAAGTCGGAATAATCGACCGACCTGATACAAATCAATCGGACGCATTCGAACGTTTCGGCAGACCAAGATACGGATTTTTTGTCGGCTCGGGTGTAATCGATTCAATGGTGCTGAACTATACAGTTGCCAAAAAGCGCAGAACAGATGATTTGTATGCACCGAAAAATTATCCAATCAAGCGCCCCGATAGAGCGCTTACTGTTTTCTCAAAAATGATACGCAAATCATATCCCGATTTACCGATAATTATAGGTGGAATTGAAGCCTCACTTCGTCGCTTTGCACATTATGATTATTGGGCAGATAAGGTAATGCCGTCCGTTTTAGTTGATTGCGAAGCAGACTTGCTGTCGTTCGGTATGGGCGAACACCAAACCGAAGAAATCGCAATGCGACTGAAACATGGCGAAAAGATTGAGAATATCACCGATGTTCGTGGCACTTGTTATATAACAAAACAGGTTGACGGAATTTCGGGTGTGACATTGCATTCGTATGAAAAACTCAAAACAGACAAACGTGCCTATGCAAACGATACCCGTGTGCAGATAGAGGAGCAGGACCCTGTAACAGGCAAACGAATAATTCAAAAACACGGTAATGTGTATGTGGTGCAAAATCCACCTGCCTTACCGCTTGAAACTGACGAACTCGACCATATATACGAACTTCCTTATATGCGAAACTACCACCCGTACTATGAACAGTTTGGTGGAGTTGATGCAATAAAAGAAGTGAAATTTTCAATCACTCACAATCGTGGTTGTTTTTCTGCCTGCAATTTCTGCGCACTCAACTTTCATCAAGGCAGAACTGTAACATCACGAAGTGAGCGTTCTGTTTTAGAGGAAGCGAAAAAATTAACAGAAGACCCCGATTTCAAAGGATATATTCACGATGTAGGCGGCCCGACTGCAAATTTCCGCCACCGTTCGTGTCATAAGCAGTTGACGAGCGGCTTTTGCCGTGGTAAAAGATGTCTTGCACCACAAAGATGTAAAAATTTGGAGGTTGACCATAGCGAATACCTTTCGATACTTCGCAAAATGCGTGCAATCAAGGGTATAAAGCGAGTGTTCATTCGTTCTGGCATACGATTTGACTATCTAATGGCAGACCCTGATCGCACATTTTTTGAAGAGCTTTGCAAATATCATATCAGCGGTCAGTTGAAAGTTGCACCCGAACATTGTTCGGCAACAGTCCTTGAACTTATGGGCAAACCCTACATAAAATCATATAAGGAATTTGCAAAAGAGTTTTACAAAATCAACGGCAAAATTAAAAAAGAGCAGTATCTCGTGCCGTATCTTATGTCATCGCATCCGGGCTCGGATTTAAAGACTGCGGTTGAACTTTCTTTGTTCTTAAAAGAGCAGAATATCCGTCCTCGACAGGTGCAGGATTTCTATCCAACACCGGGAACAGTGTCAACATGTATGTTCTATACAGAACTCAATCCTTATGATATGCAACCGGTAAAAGTGCCGAAATCACCGCACGACAAAGCATTGCAAAGAGCAATGTTACAATATTTCTTGCCACAAAATAGGGAACTTGTAATCGAGGCTCTGCGTAAAACAAAAAGGTATGACCTTATCGGAAACGGGCCAAACTGCCTTATTAGAGCAGGCAAAGACACACCGTTTATAAATAACAATACAAATAAAAACGATAGGCGTTCACATAATAAAACGAATAAAAGGAGCAGTAACAAGTGGCAAAATACAAGAAAACACGGACGGGGTTAGTATTTTTAATAATTTTTATAGCATTAGCGATCTCGGCAGTCGCAGTAACTCTTTCGTCTTATGATATAATCGAAGGAGTTCCAACTTGGAACAACGTTTTAGGACAGGAAGATACAAGCGAAGTTGCGAAAGTTGGCGAAAATAAAGATAGAGTTTGCTTCATCGACTGCGGACAAGGCGATTGCGAAACACTAATTTCGGGTGAACACGTCACAGTTATCGATAGTGGCCCTCAATCGACAAAACATCAAACAATTCAGCAACTCAAAGACCTCGGCATAACCAATATTGAAAATTTGATTTTAACTCATCCACATGAAGACCATATCGGTGGAGCATACGATATACTTGATAACTTTAATGTGTCGAAAATCTATATGGTAAAGCCGTCAAAGTCGAATACACCAAAAACAAAAGTGTACTTGAATTTGCTTGAAAAAATCAGCTCAAAAGGCTTGTCAATAACTCAACCTGAAATTGGTGGAACAATTCAGTCTGGCGATTTCAAAATGAAATTTTTGAGTCCAGATAAAGTGTACGATGACCACAACAACAATTCGATTGTAATAAGAGCAGATGTTGATAATAAGTCATTTTTGTTTACAGGCGACGCAGAGAAAGAGCCTGAAAATCAAATGCTCAAAAAATACAGAAGTGACCTTGATTGTGATGTGCTTAAAGTAGGTCATCATGGCAGTCACACTTCAACGAGCGATAACTTTTTAAAAGCAGTTTCTCCAAGTATCGCAGTAATTGAAGTCGGAACGGGCAATGACTACGGACATCCCAAAGGCTCAACTCTTAAAAAACTCAGCAACTGCAAGATATATCGTACTGATTTAAATGGTATGATTGTGATAACAGTTGACAGCAGAAATTTGAATGTCATTACGCAAAAGGAGAAATCACAATGAACTATGTAATTGACCGATTTGAAGAGAATTATGCAGTTGTTGAAACACCGAATGGTATGAAAAATATCAATCGTGAACTATTGCCGAAAGATGCCAAAGAGGGCGACAGTATAACCGAAGAAAACGGAAAATATATCGTTTGCGATAATGACGAAGATATCGCAAAAAGAATAGAGGAGTTGCAAGATAAACTTTTCAATTAGAGGTGTTTTTGTATGAAGATTGAAGAAGGAAAATATAAGTGCGAACCGCATACAACTGTGTGCGACTTTGACGCAAACGGCAATTTAACTTTGTTTGCGTTTCTCAAATTCCAACAACAGGCAGCCGAAGAACAGGCAACTATGCTCGGCTACGGCTATGATGCGATGGTGTCGCATGGAATGGCATTCCTTGTGAACAAAAGTATGAATGTGATAGAGCAAATGCCAAGATACACCGATAAATTTTATATCAATACATGGTGTGCATTCAAAAAAGGCGTTCGATTTTATCGTATGTTCGAGTGGTTCAAACCCGATGGAACACCACTTGCGTATGGATGTAACACTTATGTTCTTGTCAGCGTTGACGAACATAAACCACTCCGTCCGTCTGCACTATATGGAGAGCTCAAAGACTATCCCGAATACAGTTCTCCTGCTTTGGATTATGTCCCGAAGATGAAGGCGGATAATATGCAGTCGGTTGGAACATATACAGTCCAGTACACCGATTTGGACGTTAATAATCATCTTAATAACGCACGATATGCAAATATTCTTCAAAACAATATACCAAAAGAATGCCGTGAAAACATAATAAAATCATTTGCAGTTGATTTCGTTCGAGAACTTGCAGTAGACTCAAAAGTTGAGCTTATGTCAGTGACAGAAAATGGTTCCACAATAATGGAAGGTGTGTTTGACGGAATAACCCGATTTAGGGGCAGAGTAGACTACCTTTGATAATTGGTTTTTCTTGACATTATAATGCTGAAATGCTATAATAATATGTACTGTATATTTTAAATAAATGTTTTTTTACAGATAGTGAAAGGACAAGATATAATGAAAACCGTTGATTTAATTGTCCCTTGTTATAACGAGGGCGAAATGGTCGAACTTTTCTATGAAAAGACGTCGTCAATCGTCAGCGAAATAATGGATTATTCGTTTAATTTCATTTTTATCGATGACGGAAGCCGTGACGATACTTTGAAAAAGATAAAAGGCTTGGCTGAAAAAAATAAAAATGTAAAATATATCTCATTTTCAAGAAATTTTGGAAAAGAGGCAGGTATGTACGCAGGACTCAAAGCGTCAACTGCCGATCGTGTTACAATAATTGATGCAGATTTGCAGCACCCGCCAGAGCTTATTCGAGATATGTTGTATGCGATAGATGTTGAAGGATATGATTCATGTTCTGCTCGAAGAGTTTCGAGAGATGGTGAACCTAAAATCCGTTCTTCATTTGCAAGATTGTTCTATAAAATGATAAATAAAATGAGTGAAGTTGAAATTGTTGACGGCGCAGTTGATTTTAGAATGATGACTCGCCAAATGGTAGATGCAATACTCGACCTTCCCGAAGTTCAGCGTTTCTCAAAAGGCATATTCTGCTGGGTAGGATTTAATACAAAGTGGATTGAATTTAAAAACGTTGAAAGATTAGTCGGTGAATCAAGATGGTCGTTCTGGTCGCTTTTCAAATATGCGATAGACGGAATAACAGCATTCACAACATTTCCGCTTCGACTCGCAACGATATTCGGAACAGTAGTTTCGGGAGCGGCATTTATATATCTGCTCATCGAGCTTATTAAAACATTGGTTTGGGGTACATCAGCGGCAGGTTATCCGTCAACAATAATTATAATGTTGTTCATCGGTGGAATTATAATAATGTCGCTCGGAATTATCGGTGAGTACCTTGCAAGACTGTATATGGAATCGAAAAACAGGCCGATTTTCGTTTTTAAAGACAGTAATATAGAGGGACTGAAAAATGGCAGAAAATAAGGGCAGAGTCATTTGGCGGAAGATACTGAATTTTGCACCGATACGATGGCTTTTGAACATTCCTGTATGCAGAAAAATCGGCAATTCGGGAATAGGACAAAAACTTTTCTGTTATGAAACTGTAAGTTACCTTTTCTTCGGAGTGTTGACAACAGTTGTCAGCATAGCAACTTATTGGGTGTCAGCCGAGATAATAGGCGATGGAGTCAGTATCTACTTTTTTGGAGAGATGCAGTCGCTCGGCTATATCATAGCGAATACAATTTCTTGGATATGTGCAGTTTTGTTTGCGTATGTGACGAACAAAATCTTCGTCTTTGAGAGTAAAATAAACGGAGCATCGCAAATAGCCAAAGAAATACTGCTTTTTGCAGGTGCAAGACTATTTACATTCTTTGTTGAAATAGCATTTATGGT
>CADBMQ010000117.1 GCA_902795765.1 Oscillospiraceae bacterium
ATCAACCGAATCGTGTTTTGCTGAGTTAGCATTACGAATTCTCGTGAGCATATCAGCGATTGTATCGGTTACCTGCATTGTAGTAAACCTCCTTTATCAGATTGCCGCCTTACCAGCTTGCTTTCTTAACGCCCGGAATTTCGCCTTTGTAAGCGAGTTCACGGAAGCAGATACGGCAAATGCCGTATTTACGAAGATAAGCGTGCGGTCTGCCGCAGATTTTGCATCTGTTGTAAGCTCTTGTTGAAAACTTAGCAGGTCTCTGCTGCTTGTTTTTCATTGATGTCTTAGCCAACTTCTAACTCCTCCTTATTTCGCAAACGGTGCGCCCATAAGAGTAAGCAACTCTTTGGCCTCTTCGTCTGTCGTAGCGGTTGTGATGAACGTAATGTCCATACCACGAACCTTGTCGATCTTATCGTATTCGATTTCGGGGAAGATCAACTGCTCTTTCACGCCCATGCTGTAATTACCACGGCCGTCGAAAGAGTTCGGGTTGATACCACGGAAGTCTCTTACTCGGGGTAATGCGATTGAGAACAATCTGTCGATGAACTCGAACATTCTGTCTCCACGCAATGTTACCTTAACGCCAATCGGCATACCTTCACGGAGTTTGAAGTTTGCAACTGACTTCTTTGCTCTGCACACTACCGGCATCTGACCTGTTATAGTTGCGAGGTCGGTTTTGATAGCGTCGATAACTTTGGAATTTTCCTTTGCTTCGCCGCAACCAACGTTAATAACTACTTTGTCGAACTTCGGGATTTGCATGACGCTTTTATAACCGAACTTCTTCATAAGAGCCGGAGCGACATCATTTTTATACATGTCCTTAAATCTTGGCATTGTCATGTCCTCCCTCTATTAAAGTTTTGCGCCGCATTTTGCACAAACACGGATTTTGCTGCCGTCTTTCTCAAACTTATGTGCAACTCTTGTCGGTTTTTTGCACTTTGAGCAAACGGGTTGTACCTTACAAGCGTAAAGAGCGCCTTCAGCCTTTACGATACCTGACGGATCGCCTGCTTTACGGGGCTTTACGTGTTTGGTAACCATATTTCTTTTCTCGACGATTACTTTACCTTCTGACGGGCTTACAGCGAGGACTTTACCAGTCTTACCTTTATCCTTACCAGAGATAATCATTACCTCGTCGCCTGTTTTAACATGAATTTTGTTACTCATTACGCTACCTCCTTAAAGCACTTCGGGAGCAAGAGAAAGGATTCTTGTATAATCCTTATCACGAAGCTCTCTGGCAACCGGGCCAAAAATACGGGTGCCCTTAGGTGTTTTGTCATCACGAATGATAACAGCAGCGTTTTCATCGAAACGGATATATGTTCCGTCATCACGGCGAATTCCTTTTACGGAGCGGACAACTACTGCCTTAACTACTTCGCCCTTCTTTACTGTGCCGCCGGGAGCTGCCTTTTTAACGGAAGCAACTACAACGTCACCGATGTTAGCATATCTTCTGCCACTGCCTCCCAACACACGGATACACATAATTTCTTTTGCACCTGTGTTGTCTGCAACTTTGAGAAGACTCTGTTGTTGTATCACAGTCGTTTCCTCCTTTATTTCGCTTTCTCGATGATTTCAACCAAGCGCCATCTTTTGTCCTTAGACAAAGGTCTGGTTTCCATAACTGTTACTCTATCGCCGATACCAGCGGTATTCTCTTCGTCATGAACCTTGATTTTAACCGTCTTTTTAACGATTTTGTTGTAAAGCGGGTGCTTTACATTATCTTTAATTGCAACAACGATTGTTTTGTCCATCTTATCGCTGACAACAACGCCCGTTCTTGTTTTTCTGAGATTTCTTTCGCTCATATCAAATACCTCCGTTAAGCGTTTTCGCCGTCTTCAAGGCTTTTCGCTGTTATAACAGTGTTTATACGAGCGATGTCCTTCTTAACCGCCTTGATGCGCATAGGATTTTCAAGCTGATTGATGGCATTCTGGAAGCGAAGGTTGAAAAGCTCTTTTTTAAGCTCAACTAACTTGTCGTTAAGCTCTGCTACTGACAAATCTCTGATATCACTTGCTTTCATTATTGCTCACCATCCTCTTCTTTTTTAACGAACTTACATTTGATCGGGAGTTTGTGCATTGCAAGACGCATAGCCTCACGAGCGAGTTCCTCGCTTACGCCACCGATTTCAAACATAACTCTGCCCGGCTTAACTACTGCTACCCAATACTCAGGTGAACCTTTACCGGAACCCATTCGAGTTTCAGCAGGTTTTTCTGTGATTGGCTTGTCAGGGAAGATTTTGATCCATACCTGACCACCACGTTTAATGTAACGTGTCATTGCGATACGGGCTGCTTCGATTTGGTTGGATGTGATCCAAGCCGGTTCGAGAGCCTGCAAGCCGAACTGACCGTGTGATACCTTGTTACCACGAAGTGCTTTACCTTTGAGTCTGCCTCTTTGCACTCTGCGGTACTTTACTCTTTTAGGCATTAACATTGCGTCTTCCTCCTTCTCTACGTCTATGTGAGGAAACTTTCTTTGCACTCTTCAAAACTTCACCGGAATAAATCCAGATTTTGATACCGATTTTACCATAAGTTGTGTTTGCCTCAGCAAAACCATAGTCGATATCGGCACGGATTGTTTGAAGCGGAATAGTGCCCTCGTGATAATGCTCGGAACGAGCGATTTCAGCACCGCCGAGACGGCCTGATACTTGAACTTTAATACCTTTTGCACCCAATTTCATTGTTCTGCCAATCGCCTGCTTAACAGCACGACGGAAGGAGATACGTTTTTCAAGCTGTTGAGCAATGTTTTCTGCAACGAGCTGTGAATTAAGATCGGGCTTTTTAACCTCTACAATGTTGATTACAACAGGTTTGCCGAGGAATTTTTGGCATTCTACTTTAAGTTTTTCGATTTCTGAACCGCTTTTACCGATTACGATACCCGGTTTTGCGCAAGAAATGAAAATTCTTACTCTGGTTGCATCACGTTCGATTTCGATCGAAGCGATACCTGCACCATAAAGTTTTGCTTTAAGCATTTTACGGAGCTTATAGTCCTCAACGAGGGTATCGCCGAAGTCTTTATTGCTAACGAACCAACGGCTGCTCCAGTTTTTGATTACACCTACACGTAAACCGTGCGGATTTACTTTCTGGCCCATGTGTTTACCTCCTTACCTTATTCTTTTTCCTTGAGTACAAGGGTGACATGAGACGTTCTTTTAAGGATTCTAAATCCTCTACCGTGTGCACTCGGGCGCATTCTCTTCAAGATCGGGCCCGGAGATACGAAGCATTCTGCTACGTAAAGATTGTTTACGTCCATGTTGTGGTTGTTTTCTGCGTTAGCCATTGCTGATTTAAGCAATTTTTCGAGGCTCTCGCTTGCGGCCTTAGGCGTATGGCGGAGAATAGCCATTGCTTTGTCTGCCGGCTGATTACGGATAAGATCAAGAACGATCTTTACCTTTCTCGGGGAAATACGGGCGTATTTAAGTGTTGCCCTTGCTTCCATAATTACCTCTCCTTTCGGCCGTTATTTGCCTGAATTTGATGTCTTGGAGCCTGCGTGGCCCTTGAATGTTCTGGTGGGAGCAAACTCGCCGAGTTTGTGACCTACCATATCCTCTGTAACATACACCGGAACGTGTTTACGTCCATCGTGTACTGCGAAAGTGTGTCCTACGAAATCCGGGAAGATTGTCGATGAGCGGCTCCATGTTTTGAGGATGCGCTTTTCGCCTGCCTCGTTCATTTCCTGTACTCTTTTAAGAAGTACCGGTTGAACGTAGGGGCCTTTTTTCAAACTTCTACTCATATTAAAATGCTCCTTTCATCGATTACTTCGCATTGCGACGTTTAACGATAAACTTATCGCTAGCCTTATGCTTATCACGAGTCTTATAGCCCAATGTAGGTTTGCCCCACGGGGTAACAGGACCGGGACGACCGATAGGTGATTTACCTTCACCACCACCATGCGGGTGATCGCACGGGTTCATTACAGAACCACGAACTGTCGGACGCCAACCCATGTGACGCTTACGACCGGCTTTACCGATGTTTACGTTTTCGTGCTCGATGTTACCTACCTGACCGATGGAAGCCATACAGCCTTCGGAAACATATCTCAACTCGCCTGACGGGAGTCTGAGCAATGCCATACCGTTTTCCTTAGCCATGAGCTGAGCCTGAATACCTGCTGAACGAGCAAGCTGACCGCCCTTACCAGGCATAAGTTCGATATTGTGGATAAATGTACCGACCGGAATATTTGTGAGCGGAAGAGCGTTACCAGGAACGATGTCCGCATTCGGGCCGTTGAGAACCTTTGCGCCTACTGTGAGACCAACAGGTGCGAGGATATAACTCTTTACACCATCTTCATACTCGATGAGAGCAATGTGAGAAGAACGGTTCGGATCGTACTCGATTGTTTTAACAGTTGCAGGTACGTCAAACTTATTTCTCTTGAAGTCGATGATTCTGTACTTTCTGCGGTTTGCGCCACCACGATGACGAACTGTAATTCTACCGTAGCTGTTGCGTCCGCTTTTGCTCTTTAAAGGTGCGAGGAGGCTACGCTCCGGAGCAACCTTGGAAAGAGCTGAATAGTCGATAACCGTCATACCACGTCTTGCCGGGGTAGTCGGTTTATAACGCTTAATTGCCATTGTTATTCACTCCTTGATATTAGCTTTGCGGGTTTTACCCCATACTTCGCCTTAAAGGTTTGCTTAGAGCATACCGTCGAAGAATTCAATAGGTTTAGAATCTGCTGTGAGAGTTACGATTGCTTTTTTCCAAGCCTCTGTATAACCCTCGTATCTACCGTAACGGCGAAGTTGACCTCTAACCGATACTGTATTTACTTTTGCTACCTCTGTACCGTCAAACAACTCTTCGATTGCTTTTTTGATCTCGATTTTGTTTGCGCTCTTCGGTACTTTGAAGGTATACTTCTTATCACGAGCAACCGTCATACTTCTTTCAGTTATAACCGGTGCGATAATGATGTCCTGTGCGAATTTCATTATGCGTACACCTCCTCAAGTTTAGCTGCTGCTGCCTTTGTGATAACCAAAGTGTCAGCGTTCACGATGTCGTAAGTGTTGATTGTATTTGTTTGTGCAGATACAACACCCGGAATGTTTCTCAAGCTACGAACTGCATAAGCATTGTTTTCGTCGAGAACTACGAGTGCTTTCTTACCAGCACCTACTGCTTTAAGCATTGCTGCTGCAGTTTTTGTTTTGAACTCTTCCATCTTAACTTCGTCAACTACGATGAGTGCGCTGTTAAGAACTTTATCTGAAAGTGCAGACTTGATAGCAAGCTGCTTTTCTTTCTTGTTCATATCAAGACGATAATCACGGGGCTTCGGAGCGAAGACGATACCACCATGTCTCCATTGGGGAGAACGTGTGGAGCCTTGTCTTGCGTTACCTGTACCTTTTTGACGCCACGGTTTTTTACCACCACCAGATACTTCAGCTCTTGTGAGAGCAGACTGTGTACCCTGACGACGATTAGCGAGGTAAGCAACTACTGCCGCATGCATTACTGCTGCATTGGGTTCGATTCCGAATACTGCATCACTCAAAGTGATTTCAGATACTTTATCGCCCGCCATATTTACTACTGCTACGTTTGGCATAGTGTTTCTCTCCTTCCCTTACGCTTTAACCGAGTCGGAAATCATTACGACTCCGCCCTTCGGTCCGGGAATTGCTCCCTTGATTGCGATGATGTTGTTTTCAACGTCTACCTTAACAACTGCAAGGTTTTGAACTGTTACTCGCTCGTTACCGAGGTGACCTGCGAGTTTCTTGCCCTTAAATACTCTTGACGGAGATGAGCAAGCGCCCAAAGAACCAGCGTGTCTATGAACAGGACCGGTACCGTGAGTTTCTTTAAGTCTACCGAAGTTCCAACGTTTGATAACGCCTGCAGTACCCTTACCTTTGCTTGTACCAACAACGTCAATCTTGTCACCCTGTTCAAAGGTGTCTGCTTTGATGATATCGCCTACATTCAATGTAGAGATATCTGCGAGTCTGAACTCACGAAGGTATTTCTTAGGAGCTACATCGCCCTTTGCGAAATGACCTTTCATCGGCTTGTTCACTTTGTTCGGTTTCAAATCGCCGAAGCCAATCTGAACTGCCTCGTAGCCATCTGTTTCGATGGTCTTCTTCTGAGAAACTACGCACGGACCTGCTTCTACAACAGTTACCGGTACTACGTTTCCGTTGTCGTCAAAAAGTTGAGTCATACCTAACTTTTTGCCAATGATTGCTTTTTTTTTTTTTTTTTTCCTCCTTTGGTTATTGGTTGGTTTTCACCAACTTGACCTTTTAGGTGCTTATCTTAAAGATTGATTTCGATATCAACACCAGCAGGTAATTCAAGTCCCGTTAATGCCTCAACGGTTTTGTTTGACGGACGAAGAATGTCGATAAGTCTTTTGTGGGTTCTCATTTCGAACTGCTCACGGCTGTCCTTATACTTATGAACCGCACGAAGAATAGTAACAACTTCCTTCTCTGTCGGGAGCGGGATTGGGCCTGAAACTCTTGCACCAGTACGTTTTGCTGTGTCAACAATCTTTTCAGCCGAACGATCAACCAACACGTGATCGTATCCCTTGATTCTGATTCTGATCTTGTCCTTTGCCATTTCTTTTTCGCCTCCATTAGTTGGCGGGCTTTTTTGCGTTTACCCACAACCGCGTGTTTCACATTTTGACAACATAAAACCGGATTTACAATCCGGAATGCAGTTCGTACCACCCTATTCACAAAGCGCAATTGCTCTGTAATGAAGATGCAACGAAGGGTATTTTCGCAATACATTTCGCCCGGTTTTTAAACTGGACATACTCGGCGGAAATTTCCCACCTCTTCGGGTGGCCACCTCCCGCTTCAACGCATGTTTGTGCATATTCGCACAAATGCTATTTTATCATATATGTCAAGGGTTGTCAAGTGTTTTTTTGAGATTTTTTGTATTTTTTTATTTCCTATAAAACGGCAAAAAAGCGACTGATTTCAGTCGCTTTTAAATTACTTCAAACCTGGAACAATGCTCTTATAATAAGGCCAAAGTCCGATCTTATCAGGTGTATGCTCGGGCAACTGCCAGAAATCATATCCCGGATAGTCATTACCCTCAACAATGCCAACACCATTTGGCGAAACATAGACGTCCCAGCCGATAAAACGCATATCGTCAACAACAAGCGCTGCCTTTTTACAAAGCTCAACTGCCTCTTTGACATAAGGCAACTGATAGCCCATAAGTTTGATATGTGTATCCGGGTGTTCATCTGACGTTACAAGTCGTGATGTATGAGCACAACCACAAATCTTGCCCGTTTCTCTATCTATCGGTGCGCATATACCACCGTTTTCAAGGTTATCTACAAACTTTCCACCTGCACCAAACTTGGCAGTTGCATAAACGCAATGTGCAACACCATCTTGAACAATTGTTACAACTCGATATGTGTTGATTGCATGTGGATACATACGACTGATATCGGGATGCTGGATTATAAGTTCCTCGATAACACCAAACTTGCCATCTGTTACATACGCATACATTTCGTCTATCGACTTAAAGTCAGATTTTTTAAGTTTCTCAATTCCCTTTCCGCTTTCGCCCACATACGGTTTTGCAAAAATTTCTTCCTTATCTTGCATAAACTCTGCGAACATTTCGGGAGTTAAGTCCTTAACATCAATAACTTCTCTGCCGAGAAACTCTTTAAATCGACGGTCAAACTCGCCTTTGTTCTCGAAATACCAAGAATGTTCCTGATTATTAAGTTTAGTTATAAGTTTTTTATTTCTCATTCTTGTTACATAAGTATCACGCTGTTTTGCGTTCATATCATAAAATGCAAAAATGAGATAGTCATAATAACCTGCACCGTATCTTATCGCACAGTTTATTATATCAAAAAACGTTGCTACTTTATTTTTGCCGCTTTTTTCATGTACTCGATTTATGCAATCACCAAGTTTTTTGAATCGCATTCCCGAGAACACACGCAACATATATTTTACTTTACCCATTTTATTTAAGGCACTCCTCTATTGCGGATTTAACTTTTTCAAAACCTTCAATAAGAATGTCTTTTTCGATTGTGAGTGCAGGCATAATTTTAAGAACTGCGTTCTCTCTGCCAACACGCTCTGCAATTACGCCATTACGGAAGCATGCCTGCATTACTGCCTTCGACATTGCATCTCCGCCAAGATCGGTAAAGTCAATACCAATCGCCAAGCCGATAGCACGATATTTAATTCTGCTATCAAGCGGCAAGATTTCATCTTCGATGA
Organism: Oscillospiraceae bacterium; assembly: GCA_902795765.1. Taxonomy (GTDB): domain Bacteria; phylum Bacillota; class Clostridia; order Oscillospirales; family Acutalibacteraceae; genus RUG14109. Next base: position 8,345 of record CADBMQ010000117.1, read on the forward strand.
ACTTTGCAGCGATATCGCCTTTTTCACGGCACTGCTTTTCAACTTCATGTTCGAGCAAATACTCAATACCTGCTTTTGCTGCAACAATCGAAATTTGGTTGCCACGGAAAGTTCCGTTATGTTCGCCCGGAGCCCAAACATCAAGTTCGGGTTTGAGCAAAGTGAGTGCAAACGGCAAACCGTAGCCGCCGATTGACTTTGACATTGTTACCATATCAGGAACGATACCTGCACGTTCAAACGAGAAGTATGTACCTGTTCTTGCACAGCCTACTTGAATATCATCAACGATAAGCAAAATATCGTATTTATCGCAAAATTCACGAACTCTCTTCAAAAAGTCTACGCCGAATAGTTGAATACCGCCCTCTGCTTGAACTGTTTCGATGATGAACGCAGCAGGAACTTCTGTTGCAGAATGGTCATCTGTGAGAAGCATTTCTGCATAGTCGATTGTGTCAAGTCCGTCCAACATATACGGTGCCGGCAAGTGAGTTACATTACCGAGGTCAACTCCTGCACCGCCACGAGAAGATCTATCTGTTGTGAGTGCAAGTGAGCCAAGTGTCATACCATGGAATGCACCCATAAGTGCAAATACGTTGCTTCTGCCCTTTACTTTACGAGCAAGTTTCAATGCTGCTTCAACAGCATTTGTACCTGTCGGTCCCGGGAACTGAATTTTATAATTAAGTCCTCTCGGCTTCAAAAGTTTGTTTTCAAAATAGTCAATGAATTCACGCTTTGCAAATGTATACATATCAAGCGAATGAACAATTCCATCACTATTTATATAGTCAATAATTTTTGATTTAATATAGTCATTGTTGTGGCCGTAGTTCAAAGCACCTGCGCCACAGAAAAAGTCAATGTATCTATTACCGTCCTCGTCGTACATCTCAGCGTTTTTAGCTGTTTTGAATACTGTCGGAAAACTACGGCAATATGACCGAACTTCTGACTCGTACTCTTCAAAAACCTTCGTGTCCATAAACGATTACATCCTTTATTATATTTTTTAATTTTACACCAAATTATAGTATACTCTATTATGGTTTATTTTGCAACATTTTTCTTTAATAATCACTAAATATATTTTTTATACGCTATATATAATGAAAGCGACAGTCGAAACTGCCGCTTTCATTATTTTAGTTTGTATAGTTATCAAAGTAGCCTTGCACGAGCACAACAGGTGTTCCCTTGTCGCCCGAGCCTGATGTTAAATCGCAAAGCGAACCGATAAGATCAGTCAACTGACGAGGTGTTGTTCCTTGCGATGCCATATTACCAACCAAGTTAGACTGCTTTTTGCGAATACTTTCGGAAATTGCATTTTTGAGTTCCTCGCCCGACAAATCTTTGAAATCATTATCTGCAAGGTATTTGAGTTTCAACTCGTTCGGTGTGCCGATAAGTCCGTCTGTGAATGCAGGAGATACAACCGGATCAGCAAGTTCCCAAATCTTACCCTTAGGATCTTTGAAAGCACCATCGCCGTATACCATAACTTCAACGTGCTTACCTGTTGCGTCAAAGATTTTCTTTTGAATGTCGAGAACAAGCAGTTGACACTCACGTGGGAACAATTTCACCTTGTCTTCGGTTGATTTATTTGAGCCGAGCAAACCATAGGTTTCATTGCAACCACTTCCGTTAATCGGTGCATTCATTATATCATCAAGTCCGCATACAACTTTTGCGCCTGCATCTTTGAGTATTCTCTTTGTTCTTGCACGAGTGTGAATATCGCAAGTCAAAACGCAATCGGTATAATCAAGAATTGCTTTTGCTTGGTTGGCAAAGATTATTTCAACCTCTGCGCCACATTCACGGATAAGGTCGCCATAATATTCAACATAGTCAACACCTGTGAATTCGTGGCGATTCACACCAAACAATTCACGATAGCGCTCCAAAGAAAGCACATCCGAATACGGATTTACACCTGCTTCGTCAACTTTATCAAGGCTAACAAGTTCGTTGCCCACTTCATCAGACGGATAACTGAGCATAAGAACGATTTTCTTTGCACCTTTTGCGATACCACGCAAACAGATTGCAAAACGATTTCGAGAAAGAATCGGAAAGATTACACCGATTGTTTCGCCACCGAGTTTTGCTTTAACGTCTGCCGCAATGTCATCTACTGTCGCATAGTTACCCTGAGCACGAGCAACTATTGACTCTGTTGCAGCAATTACATCTCTATCATGGAGTTCAAATCCCTCGCACTCTGCCGCTTCGAGCACACTATCTGCTACGATTTTTGCAAGGTCGTCGCCCTCACGAATAATTGGGCAGCGAATACCACGAGATACTGTTCCAACTCTTCTTTCTTTGTTAGCCATTTTTTATTACCCCTTTTTATAATTATGTATTTTAAAAAATAATTATTCCCAAATTAGTCTTCAAACAATAGTGTTGAGAAATATCTTTCTGCTGTATCTGGCAAGACAGTCACAACAGTTTTGCCTTTACCGAGTTTTTCTGCAAGTTTAACTGCTGCCGCAACATTTGTACCGCTCGAAATACCGCACATAATCCCCTCTTTATATGCAAGTTCTTTTGATACATTGATTGCTTCGTCATCTTTAATCACACAAATCTCATCATAAATCTGCTGATTTAAAATTGCAGGTATTACACCATCGCCTATGCCCATTTGCATATGTGTTCCGATTGAACCGCCTGACAAAATTGCCGCATTCTCAGGCTCAACTGCCCATATTTTAATA
>CADBMQ010000118.1 GCA_902795765.1 Oscillospiraceae bacterium
TGACGCAGGTAACGCACCGCTCGAAGTTGACTATATTTCGTTCTCATCAGCAGAAGGTGGCGAAGATTCAGTCGCTCCTGCGACAAAAGGCTTCTTCTCAGACTTGGGATTTAGCTTCACTCGTTTTATCGGTTCTTTCATTATAGACTATGACTCAATCGGTAATACAAACGCTAACCCGAATAAAGATGAAACTGTTGATGTTTGGATTTCAACCGGTCGTGACCAGTTCCAAACACTTCGTGCAATGATTAACGATAAGTACACCAAAACAACAGGCAACGAAGTAAATCTTTCGCTCGTTAACATCACCGCACTTTTGTCGGCAGTTGTTGCCGGTATCGGTCCTGATATTGCAATCGGTACACCTCAAAGTGAGCCTGTAAACTTTGCAATGCGTGGTGCTTGTGTTGATCTTACACAGTTTAATACATATAATGAAGTTGCAAAACGTTTCACAAAAGAGGCAATGATTCCTGCAACCTACGATAATAATAAGAAGGTCGGCGTATACGGCTTGCCGGATACACAGACCTATCAGGTAATGTTCTATCGTAAGGATGTCTTGTCAGAACTCGGATTGAAAGTTCCGAAAACTTGGGACGACGTAATCAGCACAATCACAGTCCTCAACAAAAACAACCTCGAATTCGGCTTGCCTGTTTCAACAACACTCGACCCGAACGGTGGTAAACTTACATTCTATTCGTTGTTGCTCCAAAACGGTGGTAAACTTTATAAAGATGACAATACTGCCACTGATTTGTTTACACCTGCGGCAACAAACGCATTCAAACTTTGGACTAACTTCTACGCAAACTACGAGTTGCCGAAAACATACGATTTCCAAAACCGTTTCAGAACAGGTGAGATGCCGATTGGTATTTCTGCTTATACATTATATAATACACTTATGGTAGCAGCGCCTGAAATCAACGGCTTGTGGGACTTCACAACAATCCCCGGCACAATGCGTGACGGCAAACTTGATACATCGAACGCATTGCTCACAACCTACACAATTATGCTTTCCGACTGCGACAAGAAAGAACTTGCTTGGCAGTTTATGGATTGGTGGACATCAGCAGATGCACAGTCACAATACGGTAGTGAGTTGGAGTGTATCATGGGTCCGTCTGCTCGTTACAACACAGCAAACAACGAAGGTTTTGCTCGTTTGCCTTGGACAAAGAAAGAACTTAACAAACTTAATGGTCAGCTTGCAAATGCTTATGCAATGCCTGAAATCCCCGGTAGTTACTTCTTGACTCGTCACATCAACAACGCATTCTACGCAGTAATCAATAAGGATGCTGATCCTAAGGATACATTGATGGATTACGCAAAGACGATTGATGAAGAAATCTTGAAGAAACGTGAAGAATTTAACTTGCCGACAGGCAAGGAAGAGAATTAAGGAAGGAGTGAAATAATATGGCAAAAGACTTTACTGTTGCTACTCACGCAGTTACAGGCGAAACCCGTAAGTTCCGTGAGAAAGCACCGCTTAAAAAACGTTTTAAGCAAAACTGGGACTGCTATTTATATCTCGCTCCTTACGGAATAATCTTCTTCATCTTTACAATATTGCCCGTATTGATGTCGATGGTTCTCAGTTTTACATACTTCAACATTCTCGAAACTCCGAAATTTATCGGACTCGACAACTATATGAACCTGCTCGCAAACGATGACATTTTCTTGAAGGCACTTCAAAACACCTTGCTCATCGCTTGTATCACAGGTCCTGCCGGCTATATCGGTGCGTTGATGTTCGCTTGGCTCATCAACGAACTTTCTCCGGTAATGCGTGCAATTATGGTAACAGTACTTTATGCTCCGTCTCTTTCGGGTGGTGCGATTGCTGTATGGCAGGTATTGTTCTCAGGTGACGCATACGGTTGGGCAAACGGTGTTTTGCTTGATATGAACTTAATCCAAGAGCCGATTCAGTTCCTAACGAATACCGACTATATGATTTGGATTTGTATCATCATTCAAATTTGGATGTCACTCGGTGCAGGCTTCCTTTCAAATGTTGCAGGTTTCCGTTCACTCGACCGCTCACAATATGAGGCAGGTTATGTTGATGGTATCTCAAACCGTTGGCAGGAACTTTGGTTCATCACCTTGCCGGCAATGCGTCCGCAGATGATGTTCTCCGCTGTAATGAGCATCACAAGTGCATTTACAGTTGGTTGGATTTCAAACTCTTTGTTTGGTATTCCGTCAACAGACTATGCTGTTCACACTATCTTAAACCACATGGAAGACTACGGTAATACTCGTTTTGAAATGGGTTATGCTTGTGCAATCGCAACCGTATTGTTCGTAACCATGGTTCTTTTGAATCAGTTGATGCAGAAGGTACTCAGAAAGGTGGGACAGTAATATGGCACGTAAGACAAAAGAAATCAATGTTGAAAAGATTAAAGCATCTAAAAAGGTGTTTAATCCGGGTCCCGGCCGTTCAAGATGGGGTAACATAATCAACTTCTTGTTCCTTTGTTTCATCGGTGTGATTATGCTTTTCCCGATGATTTATATTGTAAACAACGCATTCAAACCACTTGATGAGTTGTTTATGTTCCCGCCTAACTTCTTCGTTAGAAACCCAACCTTGGATAACTTCACAAACATTTCAGTTTTGATGAGTGAATCTTGGGTACCGTTCTCAAGATATGTGTTCAATACCGTATTTGTAACAGTTGTTGCAACATTCTTCCACATCATACTTGCTTCACTTGCAGCGTATGTGCTTGAAAAGCGTGACTTCCCTGGTTCAAAGCCGATCTTCAAAATTATGGAGATTTCGCTTATGTTCACAGCAACAGCAACAGCAATCCCGAACTACATCATCATGTCGAAACTCGGTATGATTGATACATATTGGGCGCTCATTCTTCCGTATGTTGGCTCGACAATGGGTCTCTACCTTATGAAACAGCACCTTACATCGACCATTCCGAACTCACTTCTCGAAGCTGCTCGTATTGACGGTGCAGGTGAGTTGAAGATATTCCGCTCAATCGTAATGCCTCTTGCAAAACCTGCTTGGCTTACTATGATGCTCTTCGCAGTACAAGCAATGTGGGCTCAACAAGGTGCATCACAGATATTTACAGAAGTTAAAAAACCGCTTACCTACGCACTCAACCAGATTATCACCGGTGGTGTTGCACGTGCGGGTGCGGGTGCTGCGGTTCAGTTGATTATTATCACACCGCCTATCCTGTTGTTTATCCTGACTCAGACACAGGTACTTGATACTATGGCGTCGTCAGGTATGAAGGACTAAGGAGGGAATGCAATGAAAAAGAGTATTTCAAGACTTGTAGCACTCGTTGCTCTTGTTGTGATGGCTGCTTCGGCATTGCAGATCCCTGCAAGTGCGGAATCTTCCTATAAATCGTATGTTTACGATAACGAGTCGAAATTTGCCTACGCTGCACCTGAGGCTGCATCGTTCAAAAGAGTTGTCGATGTCAAAGACATCAAAGACAATAACGGCAAAAATGTCGCTCGTTTGGAAGAACCGTCAGACATTCACACATCTTACGATAACAAAATCTATATCACAGACCCGAAAACAAATCGTATTGTTGTTTTGACATCGGATTATAAATATGTAACCGAGCTCAAAAACTTCAAAAGCACAGTTACAGAGAAAGACGGCACAAAACGTGTTGTGGACGACCACTTCACAGAGCCGAACAGCGTTTTCGTTAGCCGAGTAGACGGCAGCATTTATGTCTGCGACTACAAGGGTGTAAACGCAAACAATGTTCCTGCTGAATATGCGGCAACACTTTCAGCAGATGTTGTTCAAGGCCGTATCGTTCAGTTCGACAAAAACTATAATTTTGTTAGATCGATTTACGATGTTAATTCTGATGTTTTGAAATCGGAAGGTACATTTACTTTCCAACCGACAAAGGTTGCAGTTGACTCAATCGGACGTATCTTCGTAGTTTCGTTTGGTTTCAACCGTGGTCTTATCGAGTTGGATTCAAACGGTGAATTCGTTCAATGTTTGGGCGCACCTCCTGCAACACCTGATTTCTTCCAGAAAATCAGACGTATGTTTGCAACAGATGCTGAAAAAGAAACACTTGAAAAGTGGACTTCAACTGAGTATAGCAACATCGATATCACAGATGATGACTTCATCTACGGTACAATCGATGCATACGAAAAAACAGAAGACGCTATGAAAACCAAGTTCGTTCAAAAAATCAACGCAAAGGGTAACGACGTGTTGATTTTGAAAGAACTTCAACCATACGGTGACTATTCAGAGAAACTTAATAAGGGTACTATCACAGGCCCGTCACTTATTTGTGACGTATCGAGCCTCCCCGATGGTATGTATGCAATTCTCGATAAGCGCCGTTGCCGTGTGTTCGTTTACAACTCGGATGGTCAGAACTTGTTTGAGTTCGGTGCTCCTCCCGATAAAGCCGATAACTACATCAGCGCTTATGTAGACGGTACACTCGAACTTCCTGTTTCAATGGCATGGATTGGTTCAACCTGCTATGTCCTTGACTCGGCAAAGAAAACAATTAATGTTTACAATCTCACCGATTACGGTAATAAGATTTTTGCGGCAACCAAACTCCACTTCGAAAATAAATATGACGAAGAGGGCGTTCTTTGGGAAGACATTTTGAAACTCAATAACTCGTCTGCCGCTGCTAAAAACAGCCTCGGTATGGTAGCATATCGTAAAGGCGACTGGGATACTGCTATGAGTTACTTCAAGCAGACCTATAACCAGGACGGCTATTCAAGAGCATTCAAGTTCTCTCGTAAAGAGGGAATTGAGAAACACTTCGGTGTTGGTGTTGCAGTAATTGTCGGAGTTATCATTTTGCTCGTTGTAGCATCGAAACTCTACAAAAAGTTTGTACCGCCTGCTGATGAAAAGAAATATCGTGGTCAACTCGGCTACGCACCTACACTTATGACTCATCCGTTGCATGGATACTGGGAACTCGCTCGTGAGGGCAGAGGCGGACTTGCCGCTGCAAATACTGTTCTCGTACTTGCAATGATAGTCAGCCTTATCCAAGCAAGATTTACAGGTTTCCAATTTGATATTACCGCTGAAAAAACCAATATTTTGGCTCAGTTCGCTAAAATCTTAGGACTTGTACTTCTTTATACAGTATGTAGCTGGTGCGTAACTGCTCTTATGAGTGGTGAGGCAGGATTTAAGACAATCTATATCTCAACCTGCTATGCGCTTACACCGCTTATCATTTTCTATCCGATAGCAATCGTTCTTTCGAATGTAATGGCTAAGGACGAAAGTAACATTTACAGTCTGTTCCTCACAGTTGCGTTGATTTGGGCGCTCGCACTCATCTTCTTCGGAACAATGAGAATACATGACTACACAATAGGTAAAACAATTCTTGTAACATTTATAACAGTTTGCGTTATGGTGCTGGTAGTGTTCCTTGCAACTTTGTTTGCGGCACTTGTCCAGCAGATGATTGACTTCGCAGTCAACATTTCAAACGAACTTGCGGCGAGAGCGTAGGAAGGAGTGACAACGATGAAAAAATTTATTGCTGCATTGCTTGCAGCAGCGTTAATTGCAGTATCGATGTCCTCCTGTGGCGAGGTTCAATCGAAGAACCCGGAAAAGCCCGACAACATTCCTACTGCTGATACAACCGCAGATTACGATCTCAATTCAATTGTTTATCGTACAGTTGCTGAAACCGATGCGGTAAAATTTGAAATCAATAACCAGACCACAGATATCAAAATTACTGATAAGTCAAACGGCTACACCTGGTCAACAGAGGGTAAAAATGACGATGGCTCGGTAACTCGTGGTAATGTTTTCAACATCAAGTATTACAATACTTCAAGTGGCTCGGCTTTGCAAACTATGTCGAGTGCTGAAGAGTCTGTCGGCAAAGGTCAATACCGCATTGAAGATATTGAAAACGGCGTTAAAGTAACATACGGTGTTGGTGATGTTGAGTTTAAACGTCTTTGTCCGAACAGTATCTCGAAGGCTCACGCAGAAGAGCTTTTCCCGAAATGGAACGAAGAACAGCGTGGAATTTTCGACAATTACTATACACTTATCGACTTTAACGATGAGGTTTGGCAGGCATACACACCAGACGAACTTGCAGAACAGAAAAAGTTGTATCCGCTTGCTGCCAAAGAGCCGTGCTACTATCCTACATACGGCCTTGATAATAACGCAGTTGGCGAACTCAACCCGATTTTCTCGGCAATCGGCTATACAGAGGCTGATAAGGAAAGAGATAACGGCGGTGTTGATGACGGATCGAAAAGCACTTCGGGTGAACGTGCTGAATTCCAAATTGCCGTTTACTACACACTTGAAAACAATCAGTTGAAAATCAAAATTCCCGAGAGCGAGATTTACAACTCCAAGAAGTTCGTTATCGATACTCTCGAATGGCATCCGATGCTCACAAACTTCGGTGCAAAACAACAAGGTTACTTCTTCTTGCCGGATGGCTCGGGTTCAGTTATGAACTTCACAAACGGCAAAGATGTTACTCGTAACGACCCCGTATATATCAATATGTACGGTGTAGATGCTTCAAGAAGCATCGCAGAAAAAATGTCGTATTATAACGATCCCGTGTTCCCGGTTTATGGTACAGTAGTACAAAACGATGGCAACAAAAACGGTATCTTCGCTATAATCGAAAGTGGTGACGCTTTTGCAGGTATAACTGCTCGTTCGTCAGACGGTAGCCGTACTCGCAATATGCTCGTTCCCGAGTTCAGACTCAGCGAAAAAGCAGAGATGGAAAAACTCGGCGGAGGCGAAGACCAGTCACAAGAAGGATACAAAATCTATCAGTTTCAGAGATATCTCGGCGATATCGCAATGTCGTATAGTTTCTTGAACGGCGACAACGCAGATTACTCAGGAATGGCTAAGATTTATGAAAAGTATCTCTTCGGTGAAAACACAAATGGTGCTACCAAGCCGTACTATTCAACAGTTGAACTTGTCGGCGCAGTAATGGGCTTCGGTAACATTCTCGGTGTAAACTATGATACTCAGGTTGCTCTTACTTCATACGAGCAGGCTGAAACAATCGTTAAAGACCTCAACGCAAACGGTTTTAACAATATGAACGTTAAACTTTCGGGTTGGACGAGCGAAGGATATACGCACGACTATATGGATGGTGCAAAGGTATCGAGCTTGCTCGGTGGAGAAAGTGCATTTAAATCACTTCTCTCAACAATCAACTCGGTTGGCGCAAAAGCTTATCCCGATGCAAATGTTCAGTACACACTTTGGGACGAACCCAAAGGCTCCGATCAAGTTCAGGCACTTAACCGTAAAGACGGGGAAGCATGTGAGTATGACCCTGTTGACTTCCAACCGGATTTGAAAAAAGGCATTCTTAATATGAATGCAATTAAGAAAAACCTTAACGATTACCTCTCACTTGTTTCCAAGTATGATGTTAAAACAGTTTCTCTCGGCCAGATGGGTCAGCAGATTAACGCTAACTACAAACGCACAGAAGACTTTATGGAGCGTCAGGAAACACTTGAAAATCTCGAAGCAATTCTCAAAGAGAAGACCGAAGCAGGTTTCTCAATTATGGGTACTTCGGGTGTTGGTAAGCTTGGTAAGTATATGACAACTATCAACGAGTTGCCACTCAAATCGGCACAGTACGATAAGTGCGACTACTCTGTACCATTCGCAGCAATGGTATATAGCGGCCACGTCGATTATACAGGTAAGGCTATCAACATTTCAAACAATGACCGCAGCGACCTTTTGAGAGTTATCGAAAATGGCGCAGGTGCGAACTATAAGTTCACAGGCGAGTATTACGATAAACTCAACGAAACAACAGTCGGTAGCGAGATGTTCTCAACCGTTTACAGCGATTTGAAGGACTACACCATTAAGCAGTTCGACTATCTCAAAACCGCACAGAAAGATACATACGGTCAAAAGATTGTAAAACACGAACGCTTGGCAGACGGTGTGTTCAAAACAACATTCGCAAACGGCAAGGCAGTCGTAGTAAACTACAATAAAGCAGATTACAACGGTAACGGCGTAATCGTTAAAGCAGAAGACTACACATTGATTGGAGGTGCAAACTAATGGCTACACAGGCAAAACCGATTCCGGAATTTAAAAAACACAAGCATTCGCTTGAATCAAAACAACGTCGATATGGCTACTTGTTTACATTGCCTTTCGTCATTGGTTGCATCGTTTTCGTGCTTTACCCGCTCGTTGAAGCTGTACTTTACAGTTTCTCGGACGTTTCATACGTACCGGGCGAAGGCTTGTCAATGTCAAACTTCGGTTTGCAAAACTATCAGAGCGTTCTCGGTAACAACCAAGAGTTCAAAGAGGCGCTTCTATCATCACTTGGTACAACGGGTAAAAACGTTGTAGTAGTTGTTGTATTTGCGTTCTTTATGGCTAGTGTACTTAACACAAAGTTCATCGGCCGTGGCTTCGTTCGTTCAATTATGTTCTTGCCGGTTATCATCTCAACAGGTGTTGCGGCAGCACTTATGAACGGCGACCTTGCAACATCATCAATGGCAGCACAACAAGGCTTCGCTGCAACAGGTAGCGAAGCAGCAGTTTCCACAACTTTCGGTACAATGCTTACTGAAACTATGGGACTAAGTGCAGGGCTTGTAAACTTCATTATGGACGCCGTAAAAGATATTTCAAATATCACAACACTTGCGGCGGTTTCAATCGTAATCTTCCTTGCAGGTTTGCAGTCGATTTCAGGCTCAATCTACGAGGCAGCTTATATGGAAGGTGCAACCGCTTGGGAAACCTTCTGGAAAATCAGTCTTCCTATGGTATCTCCGATGATTCTTTTGTCGGTTGTATATACAATAGTAGACTCGTTCACAGCAACAGACAACGCAGTTATCGGTAAGATACACAACGTGTTGATGGCTTCCGACTTTGCTCCGGGCTCAACAATGGCTGTTATCTTCTCTTTGATTGTTTTGGTAGTAATCGGCATAATCTTTGCGATACTTTCCAAGATAATCTTCTATCAGGATTAAGGAGGGAGGATAATTATGAGTTCAATGGAAAAAGTACAGGCTACAATGACAATCGAAATGATGAAAAAACAGGCAAAACAAGCGAAAAGAAAGAAAGTAGCAGGCAATATTGTCGTTTCAATCGTTCGTTGGATATTTATGCTTGGTATGTGTTTCGTAGTTTTGTATCCCTTGTTCCAGCATGTTATGACTTCGTTTATGTCAATCGAGGATAAATATGATAACTCTGTTATCTTCATTCCAAAAAACTGGAACTTTAATAACTATTACAACCCCAACTCTCCGGCAAATGCATTCGAAGGCTTGGGTGGTTGGCAATCATTCATCAACACATTCATACTTGCACTTGTATGTTCGCTTTTGCAGGTACTTTGCTCAACACTCGTAGGCTACGGCTTGGCAAGATTCAAGTTCAAACTCAACGGACTTGTGTTCATGTTTGTAATTATCGCAATGCTCTTGCCGCCTGACCTCTTGTTCGCATCGCGTTACTCAATGTTCTCGAAACTCGACCTTATCGGTGACAGTATGGTTCCGATGTTCTGCTTCGCTGTTACATGTACTGGTTTGAAGAGTTCGCTCTACATATTTATGATGCGTCAGTTCTTCAAAGGTCAGCCTAAGGAACTTGAAGAGGCTGCATACGTTGACGGTGCAGGTCCGCTCAGAACTTTCTGGTCGATTATGCTTCCGGGTGCAGTTGCTATGATGGTAACAGTATTCTTGTTCTCGTTCGTATGGCAGTGGCTCGACACCACCTATACAACAATCTTCTGCCAGAATATGAGCCTCATCTCAACTCAGTACACTCACTTGACTTTGCACGGCGGTATCGGTCAAATGCTCGCACACGATGCAGCCATCGGTTCGTCACTTATCGCAAACGCAGGTATGGTGCTCATCATCATTCCGCTTATCGTGCTTTACGCATTTGGTCAACGTTTCTTCGTTGAATCAATTTCACGAAGCGGTATGACAGGTATGTAATTGACAATCTTACACGGCTATATGCCGTGTAGGTGTTCATTACATAATTAACATTTATATGCTTGACTTTATAAAAAGTCAATGATATAATAAAACAGTATTAAATCCGTCGATTGACGGTAAATAATTTGGAGGTAAATATAATGAAATTAGCAAAAAGACTTATGGCTCTTGCCATGGCAGTTGCTATGTCCGTTGCAGTAGCATCTTGCTCTTGTGGCGGTGACAAGTCAGCAGACACTAACGCAACAACCAAAGCTGCTACAACTGCTGCAAGTGCGAAAGCAACAACCAAAGCTGCTACAACTGCCGCTACAACTGCTGCAAACAACAATAGCAACTCAAATTCAGGTAGCAAAATTGATAACGGCGACGATCTCGCTGCTCTTCCGAAAATCAAGGATAAGGTTTATGATGCGCCGAGCGATAGCAAACGCCCGTCTGATAGCTTTATCAAATCAGTAAAAGGCTACACACTCAAAATCAACCACCCGTGGAACTTCGGCGCAAAGAACGATGCTTCTAACCCTTCGCTTACATACTATAAGCAGGCTGCATCTTATGTAAACTCAAAATATGGTGCAACAATCGATGAAAGCGGTAAGTTTGACGACTATAACAAGACTTTGCAAGGCGAAATCAAAGCTAACAAGTTCGGTTATCAGATGTATGAAGTTCAGAACTTCTACTTCAACTCATTCCTTAAAAACGGCTATATGAAAGACTTGTCAGCTGCTAAAAAGACAGCTGCTGTATCTTTCGGCGAGTCTTGGTATGATGTTAAGACAACTCAACTTTCTTGCATCGACGGTGCTCAGTATGGTTGGACTTCATTTGATGTTGAGTACATCGTTCCGACAGGTATCCTCTACAACAAGAAACTCATCAAGAACGCTAACCTCACCGATCCTATGGTATTGGCAAGAAAAGGTCAGTGGACTTGGGACAAACTTTCTGAATACGCAAAAGCACTCAACTCTTCAAACGTTAAGGGCTTCCGTATCAGCACAAAAGACGGTGGCACACTTTATAACTCACTTATGACAGCAGCAGGTACTCCTATCGTATCAGTTTCAAAGGGTGCATCTCCGACATCTAACGTTATGAGCCAGACAGGTAAAGACTGCTTGCAGCAGATTCAAACTTGGATTGCAGACAAGACTCTTACAGTTGGTTTGAACGAAGACTGGTCACAGAACAAGAAATTGTTCTCAGAGGCTAAGATTGCAATGGTTCTCGGTTCACACGATACTTTGAAATCTTGTACTTCACAGGCAGTTAAGGGTAGCATCGGTATGGTTCCGTTCCCGACAAAATCTGCTTCTAAGTCATATAACAGCGTTCAGGCTGTACAATTTATGTCATTCATTCCGTCTTTCTATAAAGACGATAATGAGGCTGCAAAGATTATCTTCTTGCGTGACGAGCAACTCCAACAGCTCTATCGTTACAGAGAAAAGATTTACCTCTCACTCTACAAGTCCTACGGTCTTGATAGCGACGCTCTCTCTATGACATACCAGATTAAATACGGCACAAAAGATCCTGCCGGCGTAACATACGGCAAGAGCGTAAGTGCTGTAACAATCGTTGATCCTAACGGTTCAGATTCAGATGGTACACCTGCTTTGACAAAGATCGTTTCACCGGTATTGAGCGGTGGCGCAGCTTCGTCTTCAATTTCATCAAACGGTCCTGCTCTTCAAAACAGCTATGACTCTTGGTGGAAGAACCACAAGTTCACAGGTAGCTATTAATCTGTAAATCTTGTAATCAAATCCCTGCCGAAAGGCAGGGATTTTTTGTATTATAATGCGAACGATAACATTTAAAAAAACTTGACACAAAGACGGCTAAATGATATAATTAATATGATAAATTAGATAAAAATTCCAAAAAAAGAAGGGCTACTATTATGAAAAAAATAATTGCTTTAATTATGTGTTTGACAATCGCTTTTAGTTTTGCATCTTGCTCGTGTGGCGGTAAGAAAGACAATACAAAGCCGACAAGAGCCGATGGCACAGTGGATTCAGTAGACGCAGATTTCACCGACATCAGCGATAAAACAGGTAAGACTGATGAATCAGGCAAAACCAAGTTGGTTGTTAAAAACATTAGCGCACAATGTCGTACCTATGAAATTTTCACTTTCAAAGACGGCAAGGTTGATAAGCACGATGAGTTTCTCCAGTTGACAGATGAAATTCTTTACGAGAGAATGAAATCATATATCGACCTTACAAACAAAAAGACCGATGCCGAAAAAGAAATCACATTTGATGATAAATCTATCTTCACAATCGGTGCTTCTTACAAATCGGTTAAGAAATTTGAAGGCAAATCGTTTGATGATGTGAAAAAATATTACACAGCAGGCGAAGATGAAAAAGTATTCGTTGTAGTATAAGTATAAAACATTGAATTTTATAATAAAATAAAATATCCATTTGAAAGGACGAAAGAGAATATGAAAGTTTTGTTTGCGACAAGTGAAGCGTTTCCGTTCGCTGTATCAGGTGGCTTGGGCGATGTATCATACGCACTCCCGAAAGCACTTAGAAAAAAGTTTGTCGGCGTTAGAGTTATAATGCCACTTTATTCAAAAATCAAGCAGGAACTTCGTGACCAAATGCACTTTATAACAAGCATTGGTGTTCCGGTTGCTTGGAGAAGCCAATATTGTGGAATTTTCGAGGCAAAGTATGACGGCGTTTCGTACATTTTCCTTGACAACGAGCATTACTTCAAGCGTGGCGGTATGTACGGTGAGTATGATGATGCAGAAAGATTTGCATTCTTCTCTCGTGCAGTTTTGGAAGCGATTCCATATATTGATTTCAAGCCCGATGTCATTCATTGTAACGACTGGCAGACAGCAATGATTCCGAGTTATTACAAATTCTTCTATTTCAATCGTCCTGGATTTGAAAACATCAAAACAGTTTTCACAATTCATAACATTCAGTATCAGGGAAGATACGGCAAAGATATTCTTGAAGATGTTTTGGGAATTCCGTCTTGGGCAGAGTCGCTTATGGAGTATGACGGCGACATCAATATGCTCAAATCTGCAATCGAGAGCGCAGATGCGGTTACAACTGTAAGCCGAACCTATGCTCGTGAAATTCTCGATCCGTGGTTCTCGTATTCGCTCGATAGAATTCTCCGTGCAAGAGAGGGCAAGTTGCGTGGCATCGTGAATGGTATTGATACAGATACCTATAATTCGGAAACTGATCCGCACATTGCTGCAAACTTTACTGTGACAAACATTCGTGGTAAACAGCGTGATAAACAGGAACTTCAAAAGGAACTCGGATTGCCTGTTGAAAAAGATGTTCCGCTTATGATAATGGTAACTCGTCTTGCAGGTCACAAGGGACTTGACCTTGTGAAATATATGTTTGACGAGATTATGAAGTGCAAAATTCAGGTAGCCGTACTTGGTACAGGCGAGTCGGAATATGAGTGGTTCTTTGGTGAAAAAGCCGCACAGTACCCCGACAAATTCAAGTTTGTTTGCGATTTCAACGCACCACTTTCACACCGTTTCTATGCAGGTGCTGATATGTTCCTTATGCCGTCGAAGCAAGAGCCTTGCGGTCTTTCGCAAATGATTTCGCTCCGTTACGGCACAGTACCGATAGTTCGTGCAACAGGTGGTCTTGCAGATACAATTCCCGATGCAGGAACTGATGACGGCGTTGGATATACCTTCCAAAGTTACAATGCTCACGATATGTTCGGTGCGATTTCTCGTGCACTCGGTGCATACGAAAACAAAAAATTGTGGCGTGAACTCGTTCGCCGTGGAATGAGCCGTGACTTAACATGGGACGCATCAGCGAAAGAGTATATGAAAATGTATAGCGAGATTACAGGTAAATAATCTTGAAAACAACCATAGAGGGTGGCGTGTTCGTCACCCTCTATTACGGCTTATAAAATCAAAAAATTGGAAAAGATACACTTGAAAGGGTGTCAAAAATTGAAAGAAAGTATTCGTGAATGTGGCATACTTATGCCGATTTCCTCGTTGCACTCGCCATACGGCATAGGCACACTCGGTTTGGCTGCAAGGGAGTTCGCAGACTTTGTAAAACAAAGTGGGGCTAAATTGTGGCAAGTTTTGCCCGTCGGACCGACAGGCTATGGTGACTCGCCGTATCAGTCTTTTTCGGTGTTTGCGGGTAATCCGTATTTCATTGATTTGGATACGCTGATTTCGGAAGGATTGCTCAAAAAAGACGAGGTTGGAGGACTTCGCAATCCAAAGCAGATTGACTATAAATCGCAGTATGACAAACGTTTTGCCGTTTTGCGAAAGGCATTTTGCCGTTTTGCAAAAAAGAGCGAGAACGACAAGGATTATCAAAAATTTTTGGAAGAGCAATCGTCTTGGCTCGAAAATTATGCCTTTTATATGGCGCTCAAAAACGAGTTTGACGGAGTTGAATGGCTCAAATTCCCCGAAGATGTTAAGTCGGGAAAGTCGCTCGGAAAACTGCGTGAAAAAACTTGCGAAGAACAGGAATTTCAAAAGTTTTTGCAATTTGAGTTTTATAAGCAATGGCAGTCACTCCATGATTACTGCAAAGAAATCGGTGTTAGAATAGTCGGCGATATTCCGATTTATACATCACTTGACTCATCAGATGTGTTCTTTTCGCCCGAACTTTTCCAACTTGACGAAAATAAACTGCCGAAAGCAGTTGCAGGTTGTCCACCCGACGCATTTTCGGAGGACGGACA
>CADBMQ010000119.1 GCA_902795765.1 Oscillospiraceae bacterium
CGGCATTGAGGTTGCGTGGGACAGAGGCGATGTTGATGTTTTGAATTCGTATTTTGGTTACACGATACATATTGGCAGAGGCAAGCCAACCAACTCTGAATTTATTGCGATGATTGCGGACAAGCTTAGACTGCAAATGAAAGCGACTGCATAAAGGAAAACGAGCGAGTATAAACTCGCTCGTTTTTTACTTTTTGTTTAAAAATCCCGGAATATCAAATACCTTTTCAAGATAGAATCTATTAAACATATCACGCTCTAAATAGTTAGAGGGATATTTATGCGTCATAACAGGTTCGATTTGATATGACCACGAAATTTCCGGCAACGGAGTTGCTGTTAGAACAATTTTGTTATTGCATTTTACGTTTTCAAGTTTCTTGATTTCATCAATCGTAATTCCGTCAAGATTGTAAAGCATAATATAGAGGTTATCCCTATCTATTCTCTGCTTTCTCTTCTCCCAATCGTTATTAGCTTCGTCTTCTGTTTTAGCGTGATTGAAATACAACTTGATTTTTTTGAGTGAAACATCATCGCCAAGTGTTGCGACAGGATGTCCCATATCGTTTTCGATAAAGCACAACTTTTCGTGCAAATACTCATCTAAATGCAAACAAAACTCCACAAAATCAGGCTGTAAAAAGAACATATTTATCGTCGGTGACAAAAATTTCTTTTTCGCTCTGTGGTATATAATACCTCCTACACAGTTGGAGCAAAGAATTGTAAAATTGTCATTTTCGAGTTTTTTCAAAAACTTCTTTGTATAATGGTTATCTACCCATTTTAAGATGAATGAGTTTTTCCAAAGCTCAATAAGTTTTCTTTTCATTTATTCACACCTATGCCGTTTAGCATGTTGCCTTTCGTTTGATTTTTACACTTCTTCAAAGAATGTGTCGGGATGGTTCGGGTCGAACTGCTCGTTTGCCCACATTACAGTTACGAGATTTTCTGTGTCGGACAAGTTGATGATGTTATGTGTATAGCCCGGAAGCATATGAATTGCTTCGATTTTATCGCCTGTTACCTCGAACTCATACACTTCGTCTGAGCCGATTTTTCTTTCCTGAATAAGACCGTGACCGCTCACTACGATAAAGAACTCCCATTTACTATTGTGCCAATGCTGACCCTTGGTGATACCGGGTTTACTGATATTTACCGAGAACTGACCATTATTTGCAGTTTTCAAAAGTTCGGTAAATGAGCCACGAGCGTCAACATTCATTTTCAGCGGGAATGAAGTTTTCTCTTTCGGCAAATACGAAAGATATGTAGAATACAACTTTTTAGCAAATGAATTGTCGGGAATTGCAGGCATTACAAGTGTTTCTGTTTGTGATTTAAACTCACCGAGCAAGTCAACGATTTCGCCAAGTGTTACTTTGTGAGTTGTCGGAGCATAGCAGTATTTACCATTTTCATCGGCTACTGGATTAAGTCCGTCATATACACAATGATGCTCTTTACCCTCGATTGCATCAAACATTTCTTCAACAAGGTCATCAATATACAAAAGTTCGAGTTCTGTCGAACGGTCATTAACGGTTATCGGAAGGTCATTTGCAACATTGTTACAGAAAGTCGCTACTGCGCTATTATAGTTAGGACGGCACCACTTACCGAACAAGTTCGGGAAACGATAGACCATAACTTTTGCGCCTGTTTCATTTGAGTAATCGAAGAACAACTCTTCACCTGCAAGTTTTGACTTGCCGTAATCCGATTCACCGTAGCGACCGATTAAAGTTGCCTGAACGGAAGATGAAAGCATTACGGGTGCTTTGTTTCCAAAAGATTTGAGTTTTTCAAGCAAAGTCGAGCCAAAGCCGAAGTTACCGCTCATAAACTCGTCATTATTCTTCGGGCGGTTTACACCTGCAAGATTGAACACAAAGTCTGCTTTTTCGCAGTATTCATCGAGCAAGCTTGCGTCTGTATCAATATCATACTCAAAAATCTCGCCAATTTCGATTGACGGACGAGTTTTGTTTTTGCCGTTTTTAA